>NZ_JADQAK010000010.1:0-117343 GCF_022129285.1 Psychrobacter sp. Ps4 | reverse complement strand
TCAATCAAGCCGCACAATTTGCCGATACCGTGGTCACCATGAAAGAGGGTCAGGTGATGGCTGTCGGTCAACCTGCAGAGGTCATCACCCAAGCAACCATGAAGGATCTGTATAACGTCGATGTTAGCGTGCTCAGTCATCAAGGTCGCCCAGTGATTGTCGATAGCTTATAACCTGCTGTCTAATAAATTAAAAAAATGAGTCCATATAAGAAATGCTGTTCATAAAATATAGGTAATATTTTAATAGAAATGACTGTTAACTATTTTTTCAACCGAATTCAATTAAGAACTACAAGATGATGGCTATGTGTTATCTGTTTTAATGATTGTTTGTAAGATCATAAGCAAGATTGGTTGTACAAATCAAAAGGTCTGAACAATTAGTTCAGACCTTTTTGCGTCTTAAAGAAAAGACTGTATCTGAAGATTAGAAATCAAAACTAACATCAAAGACATAAGCACGGCCTGGCTCATTAAAGGTTCGAGCACCCGCATTGGTACCCGTGCCTTCGCGCTTAATTTGCTTATCAAATAGATTTTTAATCCCTGCGCCAACAGTAATACCGTCCGTCAAGTTATAGCGCGTGCTGATATTTGCCAGCGCATAAGGCTTACGGTCAAGATTTAAGGTGGTGAGTTCATCACCAGTAGTGACCGAAACTTCTGGCGCTTCAATACGGCCATAATAGCTGACGCCTAAGTCGGCATTCCAGCGAGGGGTAATGTCCCAGTTAACATTGGAGTTGACAGTAAATTTAGGAATTAGCGATAGCGGCTCACCCGTATCTTTACGTTCTGAACGCAGATTTCCCGTAACGTTGGTGTACCAAGAGAGTGCGTCAGTCACTGGAACTGTGACAAAGCCTTCAAGACCTTCAATAATGGCTTCCCCTTGGTTTTCCCATTGGAAAATAGAGCGGTTCGTTGCACCATCGACTGCCACCCGGTCTACACCCGCACCAATACGGTTATCATAGGCATTATGATAATACGTCAAGCCCGCATTCAGCCCTGTGCCATCATCATAGGTAAAAGTCAGCTCTTTGTTCCAAGAAGTTTCATGCTCAAGATCAGGGTTGCCCAGCACTTGACAGCCCCGTTGATCTTCAGGCACCCAAGAAGGACAGCCATTACCCTTGGTGTAATAGATGTAGTTAGGATCTAATAAGTAGAGCTCAGGCGCCTTAAAAGCGCGACTAATGCCGGTTTTAACTGACCAGTTAGGGCTAAAATCCCACGTGGTATTGATACTTGGTGACCAATTACTCCCTGCTTCACTGTGATAATCAAAACGTAACCCTGGCGTTACATACCAATCTGGAGTGATTTGGTAGTTATCTTCTACATAAGCACCGACGAGGTAAGCATCTGATTTTGGATCACGCTTAGCAGGGTCAGTTTCGACATCGCCGAAGTCAAAACCATCATCAAAGGTTAAGTCAGACACTAAAGGATTGGTCAGTTTTTCACCACGGAACTCAGCGCCTGCAGTCAACGTATGACGATCAAAGAATATATCCCACTCTGACTTGGCGTTTAGTGTGTCATAGGTCGCCTCGTTCCAGTTATAGTCCTCGCCTGCGGCTGGTGGTTTAATTTGACCTTCACCTCCACCAGCCGTGCCTTCAGCCAAACGCTCATTATTGGTACGGCTAAACTCTAAATAGCTATTGCTACGGGTATTGTCATAATCACCACGGTGCGTGATGGCAGCACCATAGCGTCGCATCTTATTGGTAGATTCTCCAGCTAAGGTTTCGACCAAATCATTATTGACATTTTGAAATTGTGAGTCGCCCGCCCAGCGATTATCCTGGGTACTATAGTTGACTTCAAAACCTACCGTGTTCATCGCATCCATAGCGTATTCAAAGAGCTGGCGGACATCTATATTCTCGACGCCTTCAACCCCAGCTGCAATAGAAGCGACTGGTCCGTCACGCCCATCTACAATTTGGGCGTCTTCGGCATTGATATAAGGGTCATCGCCTTCACTGTCGTGATAGCCAAGCGTAGTACGGAAGGACAGCTTGTCGCTTAAAGAACCAGCCATATTGATATTGGTGCGCCAGTCTTTACCTTCCAAGTCACTCTCTGGGGACTCGTAGTGACCAGTGACCGAAAATTCTTTTTTAGTAGGCGCTTTAGTGATGATATTGACTACCCCGCCCATACTACCAGAACCATAGCGAGCCGCGGCTGGACCACGCAATACTTCGATTCGTTCAATAGCGCTCGGCGGCACCCATTGCGAGTCTCCACGGGTATCTTGCTCGCTAGCCCTACCAGGGCGAACGGCATTGCGAGAAGTGACAGGACGGCCGTCGATTAAAATCAGCGTGTTATTCGGGCCCATACCACGTAGATCAATCTGGCGCTGGTTACCACGCTGACCAGAAGTTGAGGAGCCAGATAGGTTCACCCCAGGCATTTTGCGCACGATCTCTGCAATATCATTGGAAACAGAAGCTTTTTTGATAGCCTCTTCACTAATCACTGAAAGCCCAGCTGCTTGTTCAAGCTCCTCTCTTGCCGCCTTAACAACAATGGTATCTAGCTCAACAGAAGGTATTGCCTGCTGTTCATCAATTTCTTGCGCTGCTATTTGTGGTACGTTACGGCTATCTATCTCAGCAGCGAATGCAGTTGTACTCAAAATAGAGGCGATAGCAATGCCAAGCAAAGCTTTGCCAGCCGCTAAGCGTAACGGCTTTGGTAGGTAAAGAGCATTTATAGAAGCAGAAGAAATTGGTAATGTTGGCATAGATGAAAATCCTAGAAATATTTAGTGTTTACCAATACTTTGCAAATTTTCTGATAGAGCAGATTCGCTATAACATTATGGGTAAGCACTAGAAAAGCATGCAAAAGTGGTTATTTTTTAATGTTATAACAACAGAATAAATGAAGCATTGATATCGATAAGACCTTGAAAATAGAGCACGCAAAGAACTGATCGATGCTTATTAATAAAGAGTGCACACTTTAGCAACATTATAAAAATAATGCAAATACTAATGATAATAGTTATCATTAGTATTTGCATTATTTTTATATATACTAAGGCAGTTAACCACTACACCTATCTTCATATCATGTAGCTAAAGTTTCCCAAATTGAGGTCTACGGATTTGACGGGATAGGTCACTTGTCACGCCTCTTCTATATTTCTAAAACGCGTATTTCTTAAATAAGAAGTGGAGATTTTTTTTGTCTAATTTTCTAGAATTATAGTCATACTTAGGTCGTGTCCTCAATTCAATCGATAGTTATCTAAATGGGTTAAAAATGAGGACACGCCCTAGTATTCGTAAGTTTACATCGCATCTACATAATTAAGAGTAATAAGCGTTCTGTTGAAATATATAACGCTAAAATCAACCAGACTAAGGTGCTTAATTTTTTAGGTATCAAAAGTTTTTAGGCATGAAAAAACCAAGACAAGCTTGGCTATTCTCATATATCATAAAGTCACTTGATTAGCATATCATAAGTTTATCTTGATAATTTTTACTGCATAAATTACCGCTCTAACGATCAAACCCAACCCGCTTCCAAAAGCTGCTCAGTATTACTTATTTTGAATTCATGATATAGATTAAAAAATACTGCGGGGTCTTCAATGTTATCGAGCAACTCGCGTTTATTGAGCGCCGCAAACATCGCCAGTGCATAAGCCGCACAATGGATAGACTTTTTAGGATTGAACTCACGATCCGTAAAGGCTTGATATTGCATAACTTCTTCATGCAAATGCGGGTTTTGCTTTAGGGCATTCACATAGAGCCAATCATAAAATGTGGTCAATGGCTCTACGCTCCACTCCATACCAAAATAATTATAGCCAATCAGTTCACCCGAAGTCATTAAGCGCTCGTCCTTTCTGGCTTGTCTTGGCGGCGCACTTAACAAGTCAGTATAGGGACCACCATCCTCAAAAATCATACTGCTTTGAAAGGCATTTTCGACACTGTACTGCTGCCCATCTTGTTCATTTGTTAGTTTTAAGCTCAATGGACTCAGCGGAAAACTCAATTTATTACCAGACTTGCTCGATAGCTCAAGGACATGACTAAAGCCATACTTTTTGCGAATGACTTGATGCATATCATTGATTGATTTTTTCTTTTGGCGACTGGCAAACCCCACATGCCGCTCAAACCTAACCATGTCTGTTTTTACCAGATTGTCACTGTTGGTTCTCGGCATGAATACGGGTCTGTGTTCTACAGCATCTTGTCTTTGATCCACAGAATTCTGTGTTTGTTGCATAGCAATGCGCCTTATATCAATAGTCTTTTATAGCTAATCTTATATAAATATTCTTTTACAACGGCTCTCATAAAAACTGACGTTAAAACGTGTTGTCCTGACATCAATTTTACGGATAGCTACCTACTCAGCAGCATCTAATAACTTGTTAAGCGCCTCTACCATGGCATCATCTATGATACTGTCTTCTACATAACTTATTACTTCGTCTATGGTGGTCAAATCCATTTCCCGAATACCCAAACTGGCTAGCTGCTCATTGATTGAGTCTAAACTGTCATTATCTTCAGTGTCGTCTAATAGATTTTCTTCGAAGCGTCCTCTAACGAACCAATACATTTTTTCTAGCACGGTTTCTTTTTTGGTTAAAGTAGAATAGCCATCACCATAAATAAACAAGTTGAAATGATAAGGTATCTCTACCTCATTAATGAAAAAAGTACGCTTACATTCTAATGTATAGGCTTGAATCTCTTTGTCTTCTGCATCTTTGTCGTTTTTATTGTCTTCATCATATTCAATCGCTTCTTTTACCAACTCCCCTAGTATTTGATAGTCGCCCACTTTGACCTTGTGATTGTAAATGATAGCGGACTCTGCGATTGCGTCAAAAATAATGGCGCTGACGTCTAACGTATGATCGTCAATATCATAGAAACTTTTTAGCGCGGGTAAAAACTCGGTCAGCTTTTCTTCAGGTACTGGTATCAAAAACTGCTGCTCATATATTTTAATCATGTCTTCAGGCGCATAAGTGTTGGCAGTATCGGTCTCGTTTCTACCAGTCGGCTGTAAAGGTAAAAAATTATACGGGTTATAAGGATTAGTATCGGTCATTGGGGACGGCCTTTTTATTTGGGTATGCTGTGTTAAATGTTAATGCTACCAATTGATGAGTGATGTATCACATCCTACTCACACTGCGGCAGATCATACTCAATGCTATCAACCATCTCATGACGCTGTTCAATGATAAGTTGATAACCGTTAATCACGCCATTATACGGCAAGTGACCGTTATATTCTGCATAATGCGCAGCCAGACATTGTTGAATCACCAACTCATGCTTTGCCGCATTCATTTTGGCAATATTTTGCGGTAAATACGCAACAGCCTTACTGCTAGCCACGCCGCGCGACATCCAGTTAGCGCCCTCACTCCATGTAAAGTCGATGACCGCTCGCAATTGATATTGCGGTAGCGGATAAGGATAATGCGCCAAGTCATATTGGATTTGCGCAATATCCTCTGCAAAGGTGTCGTACTTTATTTCGAGCACGGGCAATAGTGTTTTTAAGAATTCATGAGCAGTAAAGTAACTATCAATATCTGTCGCATTAAGTCCTAGTATGTCGCTAGACAATACATGACGCAGACGATTACAGGCAGATATGATGTGTTTTGGCGGATAACCCATGGCTTGGACAATATCTTGCGAACGTCGTTCACATTTCTCTATTTGGCTAACCGCCTCTTTTGCCAAAGGATGCCGCGGCGTATAACGATGAGTATATTTGCAAGGCCTGAGATTTTGGCTATTGATATGAGACATCAGTGACTCCTGAACTCCGACAATAAGAATAAGCCCAAATAGGCTCATCGAATCAGGCATGGGTAACCTTGTCGGAGTACAGGCTCATGCGCTTTACCAGAGTGGTTTTATATCGTGCTGGAAGTTGCAATGTTTGCTAAGTGATTATTGAAAAACTTGGCAAACCGTTAAACCCACGATAGTTTTTTAGTTCTTTATAATAGTAATTAATAATGCCTTACTGCAAGGCTGATGGTATTTAATCTTCCCCATGATATGTCGCGTCATCCATCCAGACAATGGGGTCTTCGCACAGATGAACCAAGTGATACCAAATGTCTTCGCTACGGGCGATACGGTGATGACCACGCTCAAAATACTCCACTTCCCAGCTATCAGGTAAGTTGACCAACGTGCGTCTGGCGACGGCTACATCTAAGCATTCATCATCAACCTCAACCATGACTCTTACCATCTCAGTATTCGAGGTAGGAAATGACAATTTCATATCAGCCACTTTTGGTATGCGATCGGCTAAAACCTCACTGGCATAAATGCAAGGCGCTATTAATAGCGCACGCAAATTGTATTTGTGGGCGAAATGATTGGCAAACCAGCCACCAAGTGAATGCCCTGCCAAGACGACTCGCGGATACTGCTTCATTTTTTCTAAAATTAACGCCTCATAAATATCGAAAATCTCGTTGAAATTATCTCGATAATTCACGGTTTGGCAGGTTTTGGGCTCACGGCTAATACAAGTATATTTAGTGGTTTCATTGCTTGAATCAAGACCGTGAAAGAATAGTAAAAATGTGTCATTATTTTCAATGGGAAACATCATAGTGCTCTCCTTTTAAGGATTTTTTTATTTATTAGCATTACTTTTATAATTCAACCATAGACCATAAATGCGCTCAGCGACATCCATAGGAATCCTCGTATATCCAGCACCAAATGACACGTCATAGACCGCAATCATCATCGCGAGAACCTCATCTACGCTATCGGCATCACCTTGAATCAGACGATTAGCGATTTGCTCTGCCTCACTGCTGTACTCATCCCAAGTATCATTGTAATAACATCCCACAATACCAAAGTCATAACGATAGATCATATCGGTGATAGACCTCATTAAGCTTGCACTCGCCTTATCATAATGATTGACCCACTCTTGGTATAATTGCTGACGTATGGGCAATACACAAGGCAAAATAGGACGATCTTTGGGATCATTCAGTTTATCGGCACTTACAACGTGTGAGGGTTTCATACCCTCCTCCCAGAGCAATGAGTACGATGACGAAAACATGCCTTTTTCGCACACATTCAAACGCCATATTCCCCACATCTCCTTGCTAGCACGACTCATGGTATAGACAATAATCTGATTGAGATAATCACTATCATAGATGATATGTTGACGATCAATTCTCACGCCTTGCTTGGGCAATACATCAGTATAAGTGAGGGATATGTCACGTTCACTTGGTTCGGCAGCAACCACTACCTCAGGACAATCTAAATCTCTCTTCATCAGCTCATAGGGAGCAACAAAGCTCAATGTCTCATCACTATTATTCACAAAGTAGATATCATCTTCATAGTTATTGATAGACTCATTATGCAGATAAAATAACGGTATCTTTGATTTAGTTTGTACCTTATCTTGAATGGATTTAGGCAGTTTTGATCCACTTGACCAATTTAAATTGTTGATACGTTTTTGCTCAAAAGTGTTAGTTGTGTTTGTCATAGTACTGTCCTTATTTTTTAATTTATTTTGAATATCAGTAGCTTGTAGTATTTTTAATTTTTTTGATTCTCAGAACAAATTTAAGTCAGCCGAGCTTGTCCGCCGCTTTTAGAGCAACGTTAAAAAGTAAAGTGAATGTGTCAATGATGACTTTAGAAGTTATTTAAACTTATTTTTAACAATATGAAATCTGTGCCATCATTGATATGACAGCTATGATTTATGAGTAGCTTGGGTTTAGTTGATTAGAAAAATAATGATTAATGCCAGCCAGAGTATTGATAGTTAACAGCAATAGCGAAGTTATAGGGTGAAGCGTTGCGCCTCGAGGGTTAACTCTATGTTGCTGTTTTCCTGACTGAATTACGTCCTAACTCAGTAACTATAATATAAAAATTGAGAAAAATAAAGCGTCTAATTAAAGCGGGCGACAATTGCTGTCGCTCAGCTGTATCGCATATTTCAGTTGAAAACATAATTTGGATTGAAGCATATTATAACTTGACCACTAAAGCGCTTATATTAAAAACCGTCTAAATTTATAACCTACTCAAGCTTATAGGCGAGACTATAAATTTTATAGATAGTGCACCTGCAATAAATAGACGACCCTTTAAAACTCACTATTATTGACTGCTCAATATCACTTATTTAGCGCAATCGCAGCCGACTTCAACCAAGCAGCTGCTTTACCTAGAGGACGCTGCTTGTGCCATACAATTTCTAAAGCCACTGGCCAATCATGATCGTTAAAGTCCAATATTGGCTCGACTAAAAAACCATTATCTAAGGCACTGGCTACCACATGTTCAGGCACGAATGCCCAGCCTAGATTGCGCTGTACCAGCTCAACGATAACCCACTGGCTCTCAACCCACCAGACATCAGATGCTATTCGCAATCGCGCTTTTTCTTCGCTATGATTGCGTGTTGCCACCATCAATTGCCGATAGCGTTTCAACTCCTCCCACCCCACTGGCTGACGAGCTAGCTCATGGTTCGGTGCGCACACCATTTTCATCGACACCCAACCAAGCCCATGAAAATTCAGCGCTGAAGGTAGTATCTCTTGACGCCACATAATGCCTAAATCGGCGCGATCTTCTAGCACCAAGCGGCTGACATCTTCCATCAGAGGAAACAATAGTTCCAGCTCCACACTAGGAAATCGGCGCGAAAACTCTTCCATCAAGCCGCCCAACGTTGCTTCGGGGTACAGCTCATCAACCGCCAGTACCAATCGGCTCTCTACTCCTTCGCCCAGACTTTTGGCCACCGCGCGAAAATGCTCACAACGCTCTAGTATCACTCGCGCCTCTACCAGTAAGCGCTCTCCAGCTGGCGTCAGGACTGGATAGCGTCCACTGCGGACAAATAAGCTGTTGTCCAAATCAATTTCTAAATTTGATACCGCCGTGCTAATAGCAGACTGCGCCTTGCCTAGATAACGGGCGGCGGCGGAGAAAGAACCGGTCTCTACCGTGGTGACAAAGGCTTGCAATTGCTCTAATGAAAGGCTCATCTATCTAAAAATCCTATAGGTTCTAACTTGGTTATAATAGTTTAACAGATACAATAGGCGCGAAAATAACTGATTCAATTAGGAAGCTTCATGCGCACCGTGAAAGATCGTATTCGTCATACTTTGGGTTTTGAGATAATAGGTTTAATTATATTTGTACCGTTGGCAAGCTGGTTATTTGGCTTTGATATTCAGTCGATAGGCCTTATCGCCGTGGCTGCTTCGATTATCGCGACGTTGTGGAACTATTTTTACAACCTGTTATTTGACCACAGTATGCTGAAGCTACGTGGCAATGTACATAAGACGGTTCCACTACGGATGTTGCATGCCTTTTTATTTGAAGGTGGTTTGCTGTTATTATTCCTACCAATAATTGCGTGGCACTTAGGCATCAGCCTTTGGCAAGCCTTTCTCATGGATATTACAATGGCTACTTTCTACTTGGTACATGCTTTTGTTTATAACTGGATTTATGACAATGTGTTTCCTATTCCAGCAAACCATCTGCTATCTCAACGTAATGATGTGGTCGCCTAATAGCAATAGGCTGTGCTAAGGATTTATAGTCAATCCTATATAAATCAGATACGGTGTCAGGCTCGCTTAGTCTACTATTTGTAGTACTTTCGCTTGCCTTCCTTGTATCCAAATTATATTGAACCAACTATATCAACATAAAAACAACTTGGTATTTAAATGGTTACTGGCGCTTGTATCGCTATCATTGCTTTGTAATAATGCCTGCATCTGCTAGTGTCTCATGTCAGTTATTGGGGCAGCGAGCATAATAATTTTGAGATAAATGTCTCTATATAATAATTGAAGCAATAAAGGACTTTATATGAAAAATATGACCAAGGTAATGATGGTAAGCGTTTTAGCAGTGGGAACATTGGCAGCAGGTTGTCAAACCACATCTACGCCAAGTGCACCCGTTACCCAGCCTATTACCTCGGATGCCTTGCAAGCCTATCATTGGCAACTCGTGGATGCCAAAAACACCAAGGGCGAGACCATTACTCCATTATTCTTTAATCCAGCCAAACCATTAACCCTCGATTTTGTGACGGCGAATGGGAGCAATATCGTTACTTTGATGAATACTTGTAACAATATGAGTGCTGAATATAAGGTAGCAAATGGCGAGGTAACATTGGGTCCAGTAAGAAGCACAAGAATGGCTTGCCCTGCCCCACAAGCAAGCTTTGATAGCGCTGCGCTAGCAACCGTAAATGGTAAATATAGCATGAGCAAAAACGCCAATAACGTGCCTGTCTTGACCATTACCAATGCAAACCAAGTAGCGAATTTTAAAGCGGTTGCCAAATAATCATTGCCATATAGAGTGCTAAACTAGTCACTCAATAAAAAAGCCTCACTTATTAATAAGTGAGGCTTTTTTTGTCTATATTTATTGTCTGAATACTGAATTTAGGCCTAGTGCAGAACTAAATCCTCAGTAAATAATCCGATTCTTTAGAAAATATAAGGTTCCTATAATAAATACGGAATTAATGAGCATGCGATGGAAAGTTAAAAATACTACTTAAACCTATTTGCTAGCCATATGACCAGCTCACGAGCTGGCGCATCATCCAACGCTTGAGGGATTTGGGTATACGTCATAACACAGTCATTCAGATCCGTCAGCATATGCAACAGTAAGCCCAAACCTATGACTCTATATGGCTTAGGCAGCACTAACATAGCCACATATACTATCATTTCATAGTAACTGTGCAGCGGGTGAAAGTTAATACTACAGCGATTGGGCGAGAAGATAGGCGTTGCTAGCAGATGATCCAAATCAACCAACATAGTGGCGAGCAGTATCAGATAAACCCTTTTATAATCATTGCGAAAAAACACATAGGCAACTATTAAAGGCATGCCGAAGTGAAAAAAGTAGTGAATTAAGGTTTGCATCATTGGCCTTTTGCCTATCTCATCGTGACCGTTCGTTTTCTAAGTTTATTCTATTTGAAAAACAGTGCATTGGATTCAACCGTGTTCGAACAGACCTCATGTGCCAACGCAACAAATGCATTGGTAGCAGCGCTCTGATACGCGCCTTTTCGTTGTAGTAATACCGCTGTACGCTGGAGCAAAGACGGCGCTAAGGTAATCGCCACCAGCTCATCATAATTATGAGCGATGTTGGACGGTAATAAGGTGGTCAGTTGGGTATGGCGAACCATTTCGATCACTGCGCTTAGCGAGTTTGCCTCCATCAGTACGTTTGGCGCAATGTCATGCTGGCGACAATAATGCTCAATCTGTTCGCGCGTGGCAAATTCGCGGCTCAGCAATACCAGTGACTGCGCGTTTAGCGTTGGCAAGTCAATCGCCATTTGCTTAGCAAGAGGGTGATGTTTACTAACAACCAGTGCAAGCGTCTCTATCAGCAAGATTTGTGTATCGATATCGGCAGACTGCACATTTTCAAAAGCAATACCCACATCAAACTCATCATCGAGTATTTGCTTTTCCATCTGCTCCTGTGACATCTCCTGCACGCTTAGCGTAAGGCTCGGATAACGAGTATGAAACGCTTTGATTAAAGGTCCAAGCAAATACGTGGTAAAAGTAGGCGTAATCGCAATCCGCAACGCACCGCGACTGAGATCCTGCACATCGTGAATGGCGCGCCGTCCTTCCTCCAAATCCTGCAAGGCTCTATGGGCATAGCGCGCATAGACGTCACCGGCATCAGTCAATGTGACACGGCGACCAGAGCGATCAAATAAAGTCGCGCATAGACCTTCTTCCAACTGCTTAATCTGCTGTGATAACGCTGGCTGTGAGACGTACAAAGACGCTGCTGCTTGGGTAAAGCTTTGGTACTCTGCCACTGCCAAGAAATACTTAATGTGCCGAAGAATCATGGGTCATCTCGTGTGGATTAGGGATTGATCAAGGTTTGGTCATAAGTAATTATTATCGACATCATAATATACTAGTATTTTACCTTATAACGATAGCGGCGTATCATTCCTTTCATCAACTACACAGAGACCACCGCGATGAAAGATATTATTGAAGGTTTTCTAAAATTTCACAGTGACGCCTATCCTAAGCGCGCCGATTTATTCAAAAATTTGGCGACCAAACAAAACCCGCGCACGCTGTTTATTTCTTGTTCAGACAGCCGCTTAGTACCCGAGCTCGTTACTCAACACGAACCCGGTGGTCTGTTTGTGATTCGCAATGCGGGCAATATCGTCCCATCTTATGGTCCTGAGCCTGGCGGTGTATCGGCGTCAGTTGAGTATGCTGTTACCGCTTTGAAAGTCACGGATGTGGTGATTTGCGGGCACTCAAACTGCGGCGCGATGACTGCAATTGCCAACTGCACCTGCATGGATCATATGCCAGCGGTAGGCAGCTGGCTACGCTACGCTGACTCAGCACGGGTGGTCAATGAAGCCCGTGAACACGCCAGTGATAGCGAGCGGGTCGCCTCTATGGTTCGTGAAAATGTCATCGCCCAAATCGAAAATATCAAAACCCATCCGTCTATACGTTTGGCGCTAAGAGAAAATCGTTTGGCACTACATGGCTGGGTTTACGATATCGAGTCCGGTGATATCGATGCCTTAGATGGCGTGACCAATGAATTTGTCTCATTGGCCACGCACACTGAGGTTCGCGCTTATCCGATATCGCCACTGGCAGTCACCGTTTAGCGTTATATAACTGTCATTATTAATGACTATGCATAATCAGAAAATCAATTAACCCAAATGATTCATAAGCATCATTAACCCAATAACCACCACCAACCTCAAAAGGTATTATTATGATTCAGTCTCAAGTAAGCAACACCGCACGTCAAACATTAACGGACACCATCATTGCTGCCAAAGCGGCAAAGAACCTGTCATTTGAGCAAATCGCTTCAGGAACAGGCTTGAGTGACGTCTTTGTCACTGCCGCTTTGCTAGGTCAGCATCCGCTACCTACTGATGCCGCCCAAAAAGTTGGTGAAACTTTAGGACTTGATGAGGACGCCATCGCGTTACTACAATGTATTCCATCACGAGGCAGCGTTGGTAGTGAGATTCCTACTGATCCGACAATCTACCGTTTTTATGAGATGATGCAGGTATATGGCACCACGCTAAAAGCCTTGGTTCATGAGCAATTTGGTGATGGTATCATCAGTGCCATTAATTTCAAAATGGATATCAAAAAAGTGGCTGATCCTGAAGGTGGTGATCGCGCAGTAATTACTCTAGATGGTAAGTTCCTACCGTTCAAACCTTTTTAAATGACGCTTTAAACAGCAGTTTTATCAGCGGTTTGTAAAAGTAGTACTTATTGAAAAAGTCGGCGTTCGGCATATAGTGACGTCGGCTTTTTTGGCGACTCAGGCGGTGATTTTTTGGTACTGCCTTTCTTAATACGGATTTTATATTATTCATGAGTACCGATCATATCTCCTCCACGGCGCGTTCGTCGATACTGACCTTGTTGTTTCCTATGCTGGTGATTGCTGGGTTGGCGATGACGCTGCGCCCAACGATCACTTCTACTGGTCCATTGCTTACAGAGATACGCCTAAGCACAGCGATGGGTTTGCAAGCCGCCTCTTTATTGGTGGTGCTGCCCATGCTATGTATGGGTATATTTCCGCTACTGTTGCCTTGGATTGGGCGACGATTTAGTGAAAGCGCGTGGATCACAGGTGGTCTGTTTGCGATTGCCTTCGCGGGTTTATGGCGTTTGTGGTTAGACACGGGAGGGATGCTAATTGCCAGTGCCTTAGTAGGCGGCACGGGTATCGCCATCGTGCAAGCAATGGCACCTGGTGTGGTCAAGCGTTGGTATCCTGCGCGTGTACCACTTGCTATGGGCGTTTACTCTGCCGCACTGATGACTGGTGGCGGGGTTGCCGCTATCTTGAGTCCTGTGGTCGCTCAACATTACGGCAGTTGGCAATCCGGTTTGGGTATTTGGCTGATAGTGCCAGTTTTTGCCCTCGTGCTGTGGTGGCGACGCCCCTCCGAGCAGATGGAAAATCGAGACGACGGGGTAAAAATCAACTTTTTTGGCAATCGCCGTGCTTGGCTGCTGGCAAGTTATTTTGGTCTGGCAAACGCTGGATATGCTTGTATGATTGCATGGTTGCCAAGCTATGCGCAGACTTTGGGCTGGAGCGCGCAAAGTAGTGGCGAGCTGATCGGTATCATGACGATTTTTCAGGTCATTGGTGCGCTGGTTATTCCAATGTTGTCCGCCCATCGTCTCGACCGCCGACCTTGGTTGTTTTTTGCCGTAGGGATACAAATTGCTGGATTTATAGGTTTGATTACCATGCCGACAGCTTTACTCATCTTGTGGATTGCCTTGATTGGCTGTGGTCTTGGTGCTTGCTTTTCATTGACATTGACCGTCGCGTTAGATCATTTGTCCAAACCCAAACTCGCTGGGGCACTGGCAGCATTTGTCCAAGGCATTGGCTTTATTATTACCGCCATCGCGCCTTATGTCGCAGGTGTGCTTCGCGAGGCGACTGGCAGTTTTAAGGCGGTTTGGTGGATGCTATTGATCAGCCTTATCGGTATGCTGTTTGTCACCATCAAGTTTGCCCCAGCAAGTTATCATCAGGCAATTAACTTGTCTAAGCTTTGATTCAGGCGTATTGAGTCACGTCATGCAATATTCAAAACAACCTCAAGGATTAATTATGAAAGGGCTGATTATGAAAGAACTCGTTATCTATGCCGCGCTTGCAACTTCACTGTTGTCCATCTCCGCGTGTGCCAACACCTCACACTCACAGTATCAAGTACAAGTGATCAAACCAAACGTAATAACTCAAGGAGCAGAGATGGCAACCATTCCATTATTGACTGGCGAGATGGCACAAAACATGGTGAATGCCGCCGCATTAGAAGCCAAAAACAACAATTTGATGGTATCTGTCACCGTCGTTGACGCCTCTGGACAAACCTTAGCAGTGCTCAGAGATCACCGCGCAGGCGTGCATACCGTGCGTGCCAGTTACAAAAAAGCCTATACCGCAAACTCACAAAAAAGAGAAACGGCGGTCATCGCCAAAGGCATCAAAGACGGCACGATTCCTGAAGACCTACGCTATCTGGATGAAAACATCCTTATCTTAGATGGTGGCGTGCCCATTTATATCGATGGTATCGTAGTTGGTGGTATTGGGGTGGGCGGCGCACATGGCAGCGAAGATGTACACATCGCCAAAGCAGGTCTGAAAGCATTAGAGCAGCAGTAGCGCGGGCTAAAGTTTTAAGACAAGTATTCCACATATTATGCTGTTCGAAAATCGATAAGCCTGCCTGTCCTTATGTTTATTGTTACTTCTATAAAAGAAGAAGGAGAGAAACCATGTAATGATTTCTCTCCTTATAAAATGCGCCATTAAAGTACCCAATGTCTTAATCTAGCCATTTTTAGCCCATATAGACGCCTCAATTAAATTGAGGATATACTCTAGATCAATGCCGCTAGATCCGTGAGCTTCTCAAGCACGATATCTGGTGAATATTTTTCCAGTTTCACATGGGTTTGAGCACCAGTCAGCACCCCAACACATAGACCACAATGGGCATTTTTGCCTTCTTCGATATCAATGCCGCTGTCCCCTGCTTTCAATACCTGTTGCGAATGCTCAATCCCACACTTGTCCATAGCAAGGGTAATCATATCTGGCGCAGGACGACCATTATGCACATCATCCGCTGTAATCAAAGCATCAATATCACGACCCACTGACCATCCTAAAATAGCTAATATTTTATTGGCAGTCTGAATATCGTAGCCCGTATTTAGCACGACTTTTCTACCTGACTGCTTTAACTGAGTGAAAAAGTCTAGCATGCCATCGAAGGTTGCTACCGTGTCCTTGGTATAGGCTGATGCCAACGCTGATTTAAACGTATTAAAGGCAGCATCCTTCCATTTTTCACTATCAGCGGTCGCGGTATTGTCATTTTTGCATACTTCATTGAGTATATCGCTAATGGCTTGTCGCTTTTCTTTGCCAGCCCCAAACTCTAAACACACCTCTAGATTAACCTGAATGTCTGTTCGACCAACCTGTTGTAAGGTGTGATTGATCGCATCACATACGGTCTTATAAACCAAATTGTTTTCATTGACGGTCGTGCCTGCCATATCAAAGACACACAGTTTGATCGCGTCGAATGGCGCTTTGATACGATGAATATCTGTATTCATTATTTTGACTCCAATACTAAATTAATTAACTCTTCACCAAAGGCAAATCCCGTTGATGCGCCTGTGCCGCTTGTGATGGTACCGATGGCAACGCCTGATTCTGGTGATGCTTTAAACACGACATTGTCGGCACTTGGATAGACCCCTAACCAGTGCTGGGTGATGTCTACCTCACCGATGTCCATGACCTTTTTGAACTCGTTGATGATTAAGTTATCTGAATAAGTGTCTCTAAAGGGCAGCTCTTTATCACAGTAATCATGACTGTCACCAATGATAAGTGAGCCATCCGCTGATTGAACAACGATTAAATGTACGCCAGCCTTGCGCTCAGCAGCTTGAGTGTCATCAAGTAAGCTGCTGAGCGCACGGGCTTCTGGTAGCTGAGCAAACCCATCATAACGAGCAAAACTCAGATCTGACATGACAGCAGCATTTAGTTTGAACGCTTGCCTTGGCATCACGCGCATCATATTGAGGGTACAGAGTTTGGCATCAGACTGCGCTAAAGTATCAGGATATAAGCCATGTAAATCCGCCCCAGGACAGATGACACAATGCGCCGTCTGCAATGTTCCTCGACTGGTATGAACAGTGGGCAAGTCAACCGCCTGAACCGTGGTTTTGTTATAAAAATCCACGCCATGCACCTGTGCTAACCAGTCCGCCAATTTGCCAATCGCGGTATTTGACTCGACTCTCAGCTCGTGCGGGCTATATAAAACGCCCAAACCTGTTTTAAGATAAGGCGTCTGCTCCTGTATTTCTGATTGGCTCAATAAGCGACAGGACTCGCCCATTTCAGTCTTCAAAAACGCGTCGGCAACGCTCATTGCTTCAGGGCGCTGAACCAGCATGTGCAGACCAGTATGCTCAACCTCGATACCGGCTTTTGGCGCGATGTCTGCCCAGATATTGCGTGAGTGCATGGCACGTTGCCAATGCTCACCGCTACGCTGACCACTAACCGTCACAAAGCCAAAGTTACGAATCGAGGCATCTTTATTCTGTGCTTCACGCTCTACCAACGCCACTTTCAGCCCTTTTTTTACGGCAGCATAAGCGCTGGCAAGACCAACGATACCTCCCCCAACGACGACCACATCATAGTGTTTATCTGATAATTTACTTGTCCCTGTCATAGCTTTTTTCTTCTTTATGATTGATTACAAATGATACTCAATTTATGTTTTAGCGGCTCAATCCTTGTTTTAAGGATTTCACTAGCCAATGAAATAGTGCATTTGAACAATGACTACTCATCACGGTTTTTATGGATTCATTTACGATTCAGTTTGTCCATGGAAAAACGCTCTGTGCTTGTCTAGCAGCTCAGCCGTCAATGGCTCGCCGTACGTTTTACTGTTTTTGATTTGATTGTTAGGAGCGACTGTTTCACCGTCATAAATCACATTTGGGTATATCGTCAATAATTTTGGACGCGCATTTTTAACAATGATTTTAGCCATTTTCATCGCATTTGGATTGGTGTTCTCGCCTTTATCAATAACGGCTACCGATTCCGTTAGCGTATAATTTCCTTCACTTGGGTCAACATAATCAATGGGCAAGCCTTGTGCTTTGTTTGCGATTGCTTGATGACGCAAGCCAAAACCAATCGGCACCTCACCTGCCATCACTTTTTTGATCGGACCTGAGCCTGACAACTCCAAGTTTGGACCCGCATTGGTGCGGATATCGTTCATAATTTTCTGCCCTTCAGCGCCCATTCCATAAGTAGCGGTGACGTCTTGAATAAAGAGCCAACCTGTCGATGAGCCATTAGGATCCACCATCGCAATTTTATTTTTGTAGATCGGGTTTGCTAAATCCTTGGCACTGGTTGGTCTGGGCAGATTTTGCGCCGCCATCTCTTTTGTGTTTAAAATAATAGCGCCCGTAAAGCCTAGTATTGGTGCATAGTAATTGGGGACCGCCACTTGCGGGTCAACGTCAAAGGTCAATTCTTTAAACATAGGATGCTTGGCTTGGGCACTTTCTAAGTAGAACGAGCTCATCGTCACCATATCAGCCTCTGTATTATCGCCTTCTGCCAGCAAACGCCCACCCAACTCCCCTGTCCCAAAAGACTGAAAGACATACTGACCCTCATAGCCTGCTTCGTCTAAAACCTCTTGGATGACCTCGACCGCTTCTTCGTCGGCATTGCTATAAATGACCACTTCTTCGACGTTGCTAGAAGCACCTCCTTCCGACTCAGGTGAACTACAACCTGCTAAGACGATCCCACACGCGAAACTTGCCACTAACGTTTTGAATAAAAACATTATTTGTCCTATTATTTGTTGAGGTTTTAATAATGAAAAAGGTGTTGCTTAAAATACAAAACCAAAATAAGTCTTATCAATGCGCTTGACCGATGGGTAAGACTAAGAAGACGTTGGTACCACCATTGACTTAGGTTTTTTCTTGGTTTTTATTGCCGTTGTACCAGAGAGCCGTTTGCTATAAATATGACGGACAATAGCAAACAACATCAGTGCGCCAATATTGGTCAGCAATATCATCAGCGACAAGATAAAAATCTCATCGAAGCGCGCAAAGTGCTGTAGCTCGACTATCTTGGTGGTGAGTACCATGGTTTTGGCACCTGAAATAAAGATAACCGCGCTAATTGTCACCATGGCGCTGATAAAATAGAATGAAGCGACTTCAATCAGCGTAAAAAACGAATTGGGCACGACGATGCGGCGTAACGATGCAAACCATGAGTCGCCCAACAAACCAGCCGTCGTCTCCCAGCCCAAATTCATTTTGGACAGCGCGTTTTTACTCATCAAATAAGGCGTGGCAAAGTAATGAATGATGTTGCTAATCACGATGATAAAAATAGTATTGGCGACCGCCGACCCCGAAAACACCATCAAATAGGCAATACCGACGACCATTCCAGGCACCGTATTGGTTACCAATGCCGAGCTTTCAATACTGAATTTTCCCAGTTTAAACAAGCCTGAGCGCTCGTATAACAGGGCTGAAAAATACGTAGTCAAGGTGCCAAACACCGCCGTTAATACCGCCACAAGTAATGAGTTTTTATAGACCCGCATCAGATTGGCAGACTCTAAAGCCTCGCTGACAATCTCGGTGGTGAAGACCATCTGATAAGGCCATGATTTAATCCATGGGATGATGAATATCACGGCGAATACCAGTAACAGTGAGGCTAAAATCACACTCGATAACACCGCCAAAACACGGTCTTTGATTTTTGAGGTGGGCAGATCAATCATTTCAACTGAGTCATAGCGCACATTGAAGCGTGCCACGTACCATAGTATGGCGATGCTTAGGATGGATGGCACCAGCATAAATAGCGCAACCACTGCCCCCTTTTCGAATGAAGGTGACGCGCCTAAGATTTGGGTATAAAGCTCAGTGGCGATGACGCTATATTGCCCCCCAATCGACGCTGGAATACCAAAGTCTGTAAAGGCTAAAAAGAAACATTGAATCATCGCTGCTGCAAAGGTGCCGATTAGAGGGCGCACCACAGTCATGTCAAACTGGCGATAAGGAGAGTCTCCCATCAACTCTGATACAACGACAAACTTTTTGTCCAAATACTGGAAAGTATTGTTCAATAATAAAAAAGCAATGGGCAAGGTATAAATGGTATAACCAAGCCACATGCCATAAAAGCCGTATATGTCCTCAAACAGCTGAAAGCCAAGAATCTGAGTAAGCAAACCTTGTTTGCCAAAGGTATAAATAATGGCAAAGCCATAGGTGACGGTTGGCAACAACATAGGAAATAATGCCGCCAGCTTAATAAATTGTTTAAAACTTTTGGGCAAATTGGTCCAATGCACGGTATAAGTCAAAATAAAGCCCAAAAACGTCGCGCTAAGCGCACTCATCGTCGCCACAAAAAAGCTGTTTTGCATGGTCTGCAAAAAGCCATCACTGCTCAAAATACTGGTGTAGTTTTCTAGCCCTAATGCATCACCGACATTCAAAGACAGTGCCAGCAGTTTGACTAATGGCACAAACATAAACATGACGAATAAAACAGCAACGAATAGCCAAGTTGCTTTTACGAGGGGTGAATTGCTCAATTTCATAAATATCCAAGACGATCAAATAGTCAAATACGTTCATTCACAACATTTTTATTTTTAATCAATATTAATTGATGGTGGCATCTTTTCGTTTTTGCTGATGACTGGCTTTGATAACGTTAAGATCGTCGGTATTGTCGATAGTGTCAATACCATCGATATCGTCATAACGATGAGTCACCACACTGTCATCCTGACCATAATGTTGGCGCTGGGTATATTTGCTTAAGGGGTCGATATTTGCGCCATCATCCGCGAATAAACTTAAGATATTGCGACGCTTAATATTGAGCTGATTGAGAATGAAGTTTTTGACAAAATCATTGGCTGGGTTGCGAATGATTTCCGTTGGTGTCGCGAACTGTGCCACTTTGCCGTCTGAGAGCAGTAAAATACGATCAGATAACGTCATGGCTTCTTCTGGATCATGAGTGACTATTAAAGTCGTCAACTGATAGCGAACGGAAATCTCGCGAATACGCGCTTTGATGGTTTCTTTGATGACACCATCTAGCGCAGATAAAGGCTCATCTAATAACAGGATTTTAGGCTTCATCACCAAAGTGCGTGCGAGTGCCACGCGTTGCTTTTGACCACCAGACAATTGGCTGATACGTTTATTTAGGTGGGCTTCGATATCGAGTAAGTCGACCAGTTCATCGACTTCTGCTTGCGTGCTAATATGGGGATTATTGCGTAAACCGTATTCGATGTTTTGTTTGACATTTAGATTGGGAAACAGTGCATAGTCTTGAAAGACAATATTGAAGCCTCTTTTTTTCATCGGCACTCGTGTAATGTCTTCGCCGTTATAAGCAAGACGACCGCCATTGATACCTGTCAAACCTAAGATAATATGCAATAAAGTCGTTTTACCACAGCCAGAAGGCCCTAAGATTGAGACAATTTCGCCCTTATTAATTTTGAGGGAAATATCTTCAAAGATAACTTTATTCTCATACTTTTTCGTCACACCTCTAAGCTCTAACATATCAACCAACCTGATCATTTATTATTTGTATTGCCTAGGTCAGCAGTGTAGCCAGTAGTTGTGACATTTTGGTTAAAGAGCCATGACAATACGATGACATCAAACAACGTTAGGGCGTGTCCTCAATTCAATCAATTACTTTCTAAATGGGCTAAACATGGCTAAATTTTGTTAAACATCGTCAAATAGCTTATCAATATCTCGATATTAACTGTGCTATCTTCCTTGTTTGACGGCAATTTATCTCATTTTTATCACCATTTTTAAAATGAGGACACGCCCTAGATAAAGTATCGAAAACAATCCCATGAGCATTTTCCAAAATAGAAGACCTCATTTAATACCATTAAATGAGGCCTTCTAAAAACAGAAAGCCTGCCAATAGATGACAGACAAAATGCGTTAAACGTAGATGTTATTGATGAGAGTCTGTTGAGTAGTCGTTACGCTTCATGAGCCAATTTTCTCAGCTTGTGACGCAGTATTTTTCCGACAGTTGATTTGGGTAACTCGTCTATGAATTCGATATGGCGCGGGCATTTATAGGCGGCCAGATTTGCTTGGCACAGCACTTTAATATCATCCTCATTTAAGCTGTCATCAGATTTTACAACGTAGGCTTTGACCGACTGACCCTGCAACTTATCATCGATACCAACCACTGAACATTCGGCAACCTTAGGGTGCTCCTCAATGATGTTTTCTACTTCGTTAGGATAAACGTTGAAACCACTGACGATAATCATGTCTTTTTTACGGTCATATATTTTGATAGCACCCTGCTCGTTCATAGACGCAATATCACCTGTTTTTAAGTAACCATCAACGGTAAAAAACGTCGTATTGTCAATATTATGATAATGAGTAATGACGTTGTCACCTTTGATGCACATCTCACCAACTTCATTTATGGCGAGAATATTTCCATCGTCATCACGGATATTGATATCGACACTAGGCAGTGGAAACCCTACATTGCCACTATATTCAGTGCCATTAAATGGATTGGCGGTACCCACGC
Organism: Psychrobacter sp. Ps4; assembly: GCF_022129285.1. NCBI lineage: Bacteria > Pseudomonadati > Pseudomonadota > Gammaproteobacteria > Moraxellales > Moraxellaceae > Psychrobacter > Psychrobacter sp. Ps4. Next base: position 94,944 of record NZ_JADQAK010000010.1, on the reverse strand, counting down.
CTAGCGTCTCAGACATACCCCAGCCTTCGAGGATAGGCAGACCTGTGACTTCACGCCAGCGCTTAGCGGTTTCAGGAGTCGCTGCCATACCACCGACTACAGTTAACTTGCATGCAGAAAAATCTAGCTCCTTAAATTTGGGATTCATCAGCAGGGCTTGGAACAAAGTATTGACACCAGGCAATAGATGAAAAGGACGCTTGCGCAATATCTTGATAAACCCTTCGATATCACGGGGATTGGTAACCAGTGTGAGATGCTGACCCACACTCAACCCAACTATTGAGCAGATAAACGCATAAATATGATACAGCGGTAAAGCGACAATGGTATTTATTTGAGTACTATCAGACATGGCGTCATAGACTGGCTTGAACCATTCGACAAACTGGTAAGTGGCGGTCACAACATTTTGATTGGTAATCAAAACACCTTTGGCAACGCCTGTCGTACCGCCGGTATATTGCAGCATTAATAAGTCGCCCGCTTGAATGGTAGGACGAGAATAGCTTAATTTTTTGGCGCGTTTTAAAACGGCTTTATAGCGAGTCACGGTACAACGAGAATTTGATTTCAACTGATAACGGGGAATGGCTTTTTTGACATATTTGGCAGCGATATTAACAAGCGCACCTTTTACTACTCCTAACATATCGCCAATCTTGCTGATGACCACGTTTTTGACAGGGGTGTCTTTGATAATTTTCTCTAACGTTTTGCAAAATGGTTCTAATATAAATAATACAGCAGTATCTGAGTCAGCCAATTGATGTCTCAATTCACGAGGACTATATAGCGGATTGATGAGCGTTGTGACCATACCAGCGCGAATTGCCCCTATGACGATAGGCAGGTACTGGTTGACATTGGGCATCATGATGCCTATGACCGAACCCTTTGCTAGACCCAGACTTTGAATCCAAGCCGCAATAGCCAATGACAGGCTATCCACTTGCCCATAAGAATAAGTAACACCCATGTTGGTGATAAATTCATGGCTGGCATATTCCGTTAATTTGTCATCAAACATGTCAATCAATGTATTATGTGGCGGCACTATCTGTGCATTTATCCCTTTAGGATAATGCTGCGTCCAAAACTGATTCATAACTTACCTTCCTTGGTAATCAACTTATGAAAAACTCAATGGCTTTGAAGCATTTTTCATAAAAAACCTAGCTACTCAACCTGCTGCCATCCTGACGTTGCATCATATTCATCTTGATGGGCAAATAAGGGATGTGCTTTTGCTTCATTTAGGCTAAGCACAGGGGTGACACAGACATCAACGAGTGCAAAAACTTGTTGCCAATGCTCAAGCGTTTGACTGGCAAATTTATCGCTTACCGCCTTAGCCGCCACTTGGCTTTCAGAGGTGTTTGGCATAACACCACGTTGCCAATGGCTATTTTTGAGCTCTGGCAACGCTAACGCCTCACACAATCCTTGCCAGAATTTCAGCTCTAGCGAGCCAATGGCCATATAGCGTGCATCTGAGGTTTTGTATAAGCGATAGCAAGGCAATAACCCACCCAAAAAATCATGCTGCGGTTCTGGTTGTTGTCCTGAAAAGCTTTTCACCAGTGTTCCCGTTGCCTTTGGCATGACCATATGCTGATACAAGCTGTGCGTCATACTAACGGCAACATGACGACCTTTGCCCGTCCGCTGGGCGGCGAATACGGCAGCGAGCAATGCAATCACAGTGGTATCACTGCCACCTGCCAAATCTGCGAATTGCACGTTAGGCATCGCCTGCTCGCCAGTGGCAGTCTTTAATTGGTCTAAAACACCGCTCATCGCCATAAAGTTAATATCATGACCAGCTTTATCAGCCCAGTCATGATTAACATCAATTTTCGAATCGCTATCTGCCAAACCGTAACCAGTAATCGATACCATAACCAGCTTTGGATTAATTGCATGCAATGTTTTGGCATCTAGCCCCATACCTTCTAGGACGCCAGGGCGAAAGCTGTCTAACATCACATCAGCATCTTTAAGATGCGCTTTGATCGCAGCAATACCTTGAGGATCACGGAAGTCATGACTTTCAGTAGTTTTACCATGATTCAATGCTTTATACAATGCGCCAAAGGCTCTGGCAGGATCACCATTTTTAGGCTCAATCTTAATGATTTCTGCGCCTAAATCTGCAAGCAAACGCGTAGCAAAGGGTCCCGGTAAATTACGAGTCAAATCAACGACGCGCAGCCCTTGTAAGCAATCTGCCATTAAATCTATCATTGAACCAGTGCTCGTATTAATTGCAGAATCAAGCATAGAATTAACCATCAGCTCAGTCATCAGAAAACACCTCACCTTTATCTAACATGTCTAGCACAATCTGCGCTGGCTCAAAACGCTCACCGTATTGAGCCGCAAGTTCACGACTACGGGTGATGAACGCCTCTAACCCCATCGCATTGATGAACTGTAGCGTACCACCTTGATGTGGCGCAAAGCCCGAACCAAAAATGGAGCCGACATTGGTATCAGCGACAGAGCGCACTACGTTTTCTTGATAACATTTAGCAGATTCGTTGGCTTGGATAAACATCAAACGATCGATTAAATCTTGCTGAGCAGGCTGCTCTACTTTTGTTGGGTATAAATTCATCAGCTCAGGCCACAAGTATTTGTCGCTATTATTGGCATACTCATAAAAGCCTTTACCATTCTTTTTGCCCTCGCGATTGTGTTCTTTGACCAGCGTTTTGAGTATCTCGTACGAAGGACGCACAGCAATGGGTTTACCTTCAGCCTCCATATCTAGCTGCTGCTGTTCGCTCACGTGCAACGCCAAACTTAATGACACCTCATCTTGCAATGCCAGTGGCGGCATGGGCATGCCAGTTTTCATGCCAGCAACTTCGATGCTGCGCGGATGGACGCCCTCGCCTAACATCGCTACCCCTTCTGATACATAAGTGCCAAATACCCGTGAGGTATAAAAACCACGACTGTCATTAACGACGATAGGTGTTTTACCGATTTGTAGCACATAATCAAAGGCTTTTGCTAAAGTGGCGTCATCCGTTTGCTCGCCCATGATAATTTTAACCAGCGGCATCTTATCGACTGGCGAAAAGAAGTGTAGCCCGATAAATTGATTGGGACGCGTGCTGGCTTTTGCCAATCCAGTGATAGGAAGTGTCGACGTATTAGATGCATAGACAGCCGTGTGAGGAATCACCGCCTCGCTTTGCTGAGTACACTTGGCTTTAATCTCACGATTTTCAAACACCGCTTCAATAATAAGGTCACAGTCTGCTAAATCCTCATAAGACACGGTTGGCTTGATGCGATTAAGTAACGCTTGCTTTTTATCTTCTGTTGAGCGTTTACGGCTAATGGCTTTATCCAAAATGGTGGCAGAATACGCTTTGCCTTTTTCAGCACCTGCTATGTCAGTGTCAAGAAGTACAACGTCGATTCCTGCCTTTGCAGTGACATAAGCAATGCCCGCACCCATCATGCCTGCACCTAAAATACCAACTTTTTTGGTTTTATAGCGCTCAAAACCATCAGGACGAGATTGACCTTTTTTAATACTATTCAGCTGAGTCCATAGCGTATTAATCATATTTCTAGATTCAGCAGACAGCACACAAGCGGCGAAGTAACGCGACTCAAGCTCAAGTCCCGTATCGATATCCACTAAGCAGCCCTCGAAAACGCAAGACATGATGTGAGTAATGGCTGGATAATTGCCGTGTGACTTTTGGTTGGCCATGGCAGGCGCGATAGAAAATATCGGCACAATACTAGGATGCTTACTATCACCGCCGGGAATTTTAAAACCTTTTTTATCCCATGGTTGCTGGGCACTGGGATTGGCGTTAATCCAGTCTTTCGCCTGCTTGAACATATCTGCTTTGTCAGTAGCAACAGCATCAATCAAACCCATGTCTTTAGCAGCAGCTGGACGCAGCTCTTTACCTTGGGTCATCAGCTCGAGTGCTGATTGAATGCCAACCAATCGAGGTAAACGCTGAGTACCTCCGCCGCCCGGCAGCAAGCCCAATTTGACTTCAGGTAGACCCAGTTTGGTTTTAGGCGAATCAATCGCGATACGATAATGACAGGCCAATGCCAACTCCAAACCACCGCCAAGTGCCGTTCCAGTCATAGCAGCAACGACAGGTTTACCAGATTTCTCTAGTTTGCGTAAGCTAGCTTTCAGGTCTTCGACCAGCTCAAAGGCTTGTTCAGCGGTTTTAATATTAGCCAACTGATCAATATCAGCACCGACCACAAAGGTCTCTTTGCCAGAGGTTAAAATCAAACCTTTGGCGGACGCATCGTTAATAAAGTTGTCAGTCATCACTGCAAAACTATCGGTGAAACCGTCGCCGATGACATTCATTTTGCGACTACTTTGGTCAATCGTAACGGTGATAATGCCATTATCAGATTCGGCAGAAAAGTGGTTCAATGCATTGATGGCGTCTACGCTGTTTATGCTCATTTCAAGTCCTTTTTATATTATTCTATGTCGATATCAGTCACTAGAAACTAATGACAATCACTAAAATCTATTAGCACTATCAGCACTACACGCGCTCAATGATAGTGGCGATGCCCATACCGCCGCCCACACACAGCGTAATCATCGCGGTTTTTAGATCGCGACGTTCTAACTCGTCAAGCACAGTCGTCATGAGCATCGCGCCCGTGGCGCCAAGTGGATGACCCATAGCAATAGCGCCGCCATTGACGTTGACGATATCAAGAGAGAGTCCGAAGTCATCGGCAGTATTTAACGGAACGGCAGCAAAGGCTTCATTGATTTCCCATAGATCTATATCTGAAGCTTGCATGCCCGCTTTTTTGAGCGCTTTTTGGCAGGCAGGCGTTGGCCCTGTCAGCATAATAGCGGGTTCTGAGCCAATCACTGCAGCCATCGTAATTTTGGCACGTGGTTTTAGACCTGCTTTTTTGCCAGCAGCAGCGCTGCCAACTAAGCAAATTGCAGCACCATCAACGATGCCTGAAGAATTGCCCGCATGATGCACGTGATTTACTTTTTCAATAGTGGTATATCTGTCCAAGATAACGCTATCAAAGCCCATCTTGCCGGGCATAATAAAAGAAGGATTGAGACCAGCTAAGGTTTCGACATTGGTATTGGGACGGATGGTTTCGTCTTTATCCAATAACGTCATGCCATTGATATCGGTGACGGGAACGACCGATTTGTCATAATAGCCATTTTCCCAAGCGTTCGCAGCGCGGCGATGCGACTCGGTAGCAAACTCGTCGACATCGGTGCGACTAAAGCCTTTTAGCGTCGCTATGGTATCCGCGCCAACACCTTGCGGGACAAAATGCGCCGCTTCATTAACCCGTGGATCCATATACCATGCACCGCCGTCAGAGCCCATCGGTACACGGCTCATCGATTCTACGCCGCCTGCAATCACCATGTCCTCCATACCTGACATGACTTTGGCGGCAGCTAGATTGATAGACTCTAGACCTGAGGCACAAAACCGAGATAAAGTGACACCTGCCACACTTTGCGCCCATCCTGCATCAATGACGGCTATACGGGCAATATCAGAACCCTGCTCGCCAACCGGCGTCACGCAACCAAGCACCACATCATCGACCAAACTGGTATCCAAATGATGGCGCTGTTGCATTTCCTTTAATAAGGTACGGGCAAGCCAAATTGGTGACGCCTGATACAAAGAGCCATCCTTTTTGCCTTTACCACGCGGGGTACGGATAGCATCATAAATGTAAGCAGTCTCAGTCATAAAAATCCCTTTTTATCTTTTTTGAATAAATAACCATGATGGATGATGGCAATATAATCTATTTCTTAGAATCAAGAAGTAGAACCAAAAAGCAAATCAGCCGCTTACATAAAGCGTGACGCCAGCTCTTTCATAATTTCATTGGTGCCGCCGTAGATTTTTTGTACTCGAGCATCAGCATATAGGCGAGCGATTGGGTATTCTGTCATGTAGCCATAACCGCCAAACAGTTGGACACATTCGTCGATCACGTCACACTGCTTTTGCGTCACCCAATATTTAATCAAAGACGCTTGCGGTACGGTCAACTTGTTCTCTAACATGGCATCGACAGCAGCATCACACATCGTGCTAGCAGCGAGATAATCGGCGTAGCACTCTGCCATTTTAAAGCGCGTATTTTGAAACTTCCAAATAGGCTTACCAAAGGCTTCACGACCTTTGACATAATCTAGGGTCAAATTAATCGCCAGCTTCATCGCACCAACGCCCGTTAAAGCAATAATTAGACGCTCACGTGGCAGCTCTTGCATCATTTGAATAAAACCCATGCCCTCTACTGTGCCAAGCAAATTCTTTTGCGGCACACGGACATTGCTGAAAAATAGCTCTGACGTATCTTGTGAGGTCAGACCAATCTTATCGAGATTACGACCACGCTCGAACCCTTCTACCTTGTCCGTTTCTACCACGATAAGGGAGACACCTTGCGCCCCTTTTTCACGATCAGTTTTGCAGGCGAGCAAAATTAGGTTGGCATGCTGACCATTAGTAATAAAGGTTTTTGAGCCATTAATAATGTAATCATCACCGTCTTTTACGGCATAGGTTTTGATGTTCTGCAAATCTGAGCCAGTACCCGGTTCGGTCATAGCAATCGCAGCCACATACTCACCCGTCGCCATCTTAGGTAGCCATTCTTTTTTCTGTGCTTCCGTACCATGACTCAAGATATAAGGCGCAACAATACCCGAATGTACCATGCCACCGAATCCAGATTGATTGGCCTCAGCCTGCGCATAAAGAAGCGCTGCTTCATGACCAAAGTCACCGCCGCCACCGCCATATTCCTCTGGAATCGATGCACATAAGAAACCCATCGCGCCTGCCTCTTCCCACGCAGCGCGGTCAATCATGCCGTTTTTGCGCCACTGCTCATCTTTTGGCTCCCACGATTGAAACATTTTAAGCGCGCTATCATGCACCATCTGGTGCTCTTCGGTCATCCAGTTCGGGGTGAATTTTTCAATACTCATATTGTCTGTCCTTGACGAGGGGAAGTTGATAATGGCTAGGGCGTGTCCTCAATTCAAACGAGGACACGCCCTAATATAAAATACTATTGAGTGTAAACATATTACTTATGGTAATTTTAATTACCGTTATATACAATCTAAGCATTCTTTATATTTAATATCATACAAAACTTATACTAGGACAGTAAAAGACAATGCGCAACCAATTAAATAATAATAGTAATTAAAATTACCCAACTTACTTTTATCTTATTAATCCTTAAATGATGTACTACTTCAAGCATGAGCTATCTAAAAATACCTACCGTAAAGGAGCTACGAAACCAACGATGAAAACCACGAGCCAGATACCTAGCACGATTGAAACCCGCGCCTTGGCACCCTTATCCGATATGCGCCCTACTACTTTAGAAAAAATTGAAAAAGCCGTTCGTAAAGTGTTTGCAGGTTTTGACTCTAATGAGGTGACCATGGCGCAGATTGCAAAGTCTGCCAATGTCTCACTACAGACGCTGTATAAATATTTTGGTGATAAGCAAACACTGTTTTATACCATCATGGATATTGTATTGGGCAGGTTGGCGGCGCGCATCATGGATCATTTGCAAGGCATTGATAGCGTGCAAGATCGGCTACGCAAGACATTATGGGTCTGTTTTGACTTTGTAGACTCACATCCCGATGCGGTGATGGTACTGTCTTCGGTATCGGCATCACGTATACGTAATATTGCAATTTATGAAAATAAAGAGCTGATTGGCGCATTTTTGAATGTATTAGAAGATGGTCAAAACCGCGGAGTACTAAATGATACCGTGCCCCTTTATATACTTTTTGATGTGTTTATGGGTTTTATCAGTCGTCTTGGCTTGATGCATATCATTCGCCAGACTGACACGCCCATTAATGCAGAGTTTGATGCGTTATTCGTGATTTTATGGCGAGCCATATCAAAGCCTGACATATAATCAGTTCGATATACAATAACTTGTACGATATTATGAAATATTCATACTAGTCAAATTTTCAATTTCACCATCAAAAATCACAACGAAAAAAAGCCTCACTTGGTAGTGAGGCTTTACTTAATGCTTAAAAACTAATGCTTAGAAATTAACATTCCTTAGATTTTTTTAGCTTATATTCTTCTACCCTATCAACCATTTCATAATCTTGTTCACTCATCTGTTGATAGCCATTGCTCACACTGCCATAGGATGAATTTTTATTATCATGCTCAGCGTGCACAGCAGCATCTTTGATCTGGGCAATGTCTTCTGCAAACGGCGTATAAGGGATATCCAGCACAGCAAATAGCGCGGCTAAAAATTCATCAGCGGTAAAATATTTATCCATATAGCTGCCATCAAGCCCAAGGTATTTATTCGATAATACGTGACGTAGGCGCTCACAAGCAGGGATAGTATGCTTGATAGGATAACCCATGGCTTTGACAATATCTTGCGAACGCAGCTCAAGTGTCGCTATCTGATTGATCGCATACTGGGCAAGAAGATGGCGTGGGTGGTAATGACGGGTATATTTGGATTGGTTAGCAATGTGGCTCATGATATTGAACACCTTAGACTCCTGTAACTCCGACGAAAAAGGGTGAAATACGCCCAAATAGGCAAATAAAATCAGGCACAAATGAGGATGTCGGAGTACAGGCTCATGCGCTTTACCAGAATTATTTTATATCGTGCTGGAAGTTGCAAGGTTTGTACGCCACCATTTATAACGATAATGGCTGGCAATGACAAAACTGTTAAACCCACGATAATGACTTAAAGATGATAGCATATCAGATAATAGAAAATAAATACTGATATTAATACGCTTTGGTAATCACACGATTGTTACGGTCTCTCTATCGCCGTTAAAGTCTGAATACCTTTATATTTAAAAACGGTAGAAAAAATCAGACGATGACTCAGCAAAGCTATCTAATTATTTTTAGACATTGACCTGCATGATATAAAGTCAGTCCCAACTCAGTAAAGCCAGATTTCATCCCGCCAAAAGAGACTTTTGCCTCTTCTAAGGTCTTAAATGGCAAGGGAATACTGTCTCTATTACCGGTCATTATATAATCTGCAAAGCACTTACCCATTAGCGTGCCTGTAGTAATGCCGCGACCATTATAAGCCGTTGCGGTCAGCAAGCCCTCGTCGGGCTCCATGACTCGAAAAATATGATCTTGCGTAAAACCAAAGCTACCCGTCCACTCATACTGCCACTTAAATACTGGTAAATCTGGATAATAGCTTTTTTGCACCGCATTGGCCCATGATTGATAAAAGGATCTTGGTTTCAGCTGTGTACCACCCACCGTTCCCAATAATAGGCGGTCATCGTCATCACGGCGAAAGCTAGACAAGGCTAAGCGTGTATCCCATGCCCCTGTTTTATATGGCAAAATCCGCTCTGCTGCCTCGCCACTAAGCGGCTCAGATGCAATCTGATAATAATAAACCAGATAAAAGGTCTTTTTGATTTCTGTCCACTCGCCTTCGGTATAAGCGTTGGTGGCAATAATGACGCGCTCAGATTTCACGCGCGCTTTAGACGTCCTTGTATACCAATAGCCATCCACCTTCTCTAATGCTTCAACCGCAGAATGCTCATAGATAGTAACACCAAGATCTTTTGCTACTTTTGCGAGTCCTCTGACATAAGCCAGCGGATTGATAGTACCTGCACGATGATCTAGTAATGCTTTATTAATACTTGTCGTCCCGCAATACTCATGGCATTTGCTGCCGGTTAATACCTCAACATTCGCACCACGGCGGCTGAGCTGCTCGTATCTAATATCAACATCGACTTCACCTTTAGCGTTATGTGCCATATGGATATTACCAGATTGGGTGGCTTGGGCATCGATATTATAACGCTTGATTAAGTCGAATACTAAGCTTGGCGCTTGCCCCAGTGCTTCAGTCAGACGCTCACCTGATGCTTTACCCAAAGTGACGCTCAAATCATCAGGGCGCGCCCAAGTACCTGCATTGACTAGCCCTACGCTTTTACCAGAGCCGCCACTACCTATCGTATGGCTCTCTAAAAGGATGACTTTGACGCCTTTTTCGGCCAAATGAATCGCCGCCGATAATCCTGTATAACCGCCACCTATAACACAGATAGTCGCTGCAGTATCGCTATTCATCTGGCTATAGGTATCTATAATGGGGGCTGTCATATTCCACAAACATTGCTCTTGCAACATCTTATATTCCTTCTAAATTACACGTTGTCTACAGTGGAGAGCGTGTTTGTGTCGTTATTAACAATAGGTTCTTCACGGGGGATAAATTTGTCTAAGAATACCCATAACAAACCAAATAGCGGTGATAACCAACAGGCAAAGGCGAATGGTGCATAAGTGAGGGTCGCAATACCTAGTGTTGCCGCGACGAAACTACCGCCCATGTTCCAAGGAATAAGTGGAGATAACAGGGTTCCGGTATCTTCAATAGAACGTGTGAGTGTCGTGCGTTTGTAGCCCATTTCTTGATATTTGTCTTTTAATAAACGACCTGGCAACACCAGTGTGGTATAGACGTCACCGATGAGCGTACCAACACCAAGCGTGCTGGCATAAGTGGTCATTACTAAACCAAATCTCGATTTCACCATCTTATTAATTTTTGCCATGATGGCTTTTAGCGTACCGTAATGCTCAATTGAGCCGACGAATGCTAAAGCAAAGATGGTCAAGGTCACAACCCATGTCATCGACATGATGCCGCCTTTAGACAGCAGTTGATCCACGACAGCAAATCCCGTTTCACTGATAAAGCCATTTTGTAGGACAGTAAAAATGTCGTGCACACCCACGCCTTGCATAAAAAACGCGACCAATCCTGCGACCACCACACCAGATAAGACTGTTGGAATAGCTGGCATTTTCATCACCGCTGCAATGACAACGACAACAGCCGGTAATAACGTAATTATGCTCAAGTTATAATTGGCCGCTAGCGAAGTTTGAATTTCTTTAATTGAAGTTAAATCGACATTTTCTGCGCCGTAACCCATACCAATCCAAGCATAGATAATCAATGCAGTTACCATGGCAGGTACCGTGGTTGGCAACATACCGCGGATGTGCTCCCAAAGATCAACACCAGCCGCTGCTGGGGTTAAGTTGGTGGTGTCCGATAAAGGAGACATCTTGTCACCGAAAAAAGCGCCAGAAACAATAGCACCGCCCGTTAGTGACGGCGGAATACCCAATCCTAGCCCAATACCCATCATGGCAAGACCAACCGTACCAACCGTGCCCCACGAAGTGCCTGTAGCGACAGAAATAATGGCACAGATGATACAGACAGAGACTAGGAATGATGAAGGAGAGAAAACGCTAAAACCATAGTATAAAATCGTGGGAACCGTACCAGCGATAATCCAAGCGCCGATGAGCATACCAACGCCCATCAAGATAATCATGGCTGGTAGACCAATTTTGACAACCTTTAAAAAGCGTTGTTCCATGCCATCCCAGTCACGGCCACGCAGCTTCATAAACAAGCCAGTGATTAAAATACCGCAAGCTAAGGGAATGTGAGGGGTAAAATCTTTGAATACGAAAAACTGCACCATCAGAATAATGGCAGTCAACACCAGAGGTGCAATATCTAATAAAAAACTAGAAGACGGACCGTAGCCATCTTTAGCTTCGTCATAAGGTTTATCATCCATCATAAGACACCTACCTTCCTTAGTAGTGGATACTGCTGTCATAGATATAACAGTAGTGGAAACAACCAATCCATGGCTGCTGATAATGCTGAAAAAAGTGCTGAAAAGGTTACTGCAAAGGGTGTAAAAAGCCTATTTTGAAATCATGAATAGTTATTCATCACTTCCGCAGGCTTTCATACTAAAACAATAAATACTTAATAATTGGCGACCAAAATAGCTATTAACTGGCTTGCTAAATAGGCGCTGAGCCTACTTAACAAGCATCACATCACGTCACGTCACATTGTTATTAGCCAAAGTTGATGCCTTGTGCCAGTGGCAGCTCGGTTGAGTAGTTGACCGTATTGGTCTGACGACGCATATAAGCTTTCCATGCGTCCGAACCTGATTCACGACCGCCGCCGGTTTCTTTTTCGCCGCCGAATGCGCCGCCAATCTCAGCGCCACTGGTGCCGATGTTGACGTTGGCGATACCGCAATCACTACCGCGGTCGCTGAGGAAAGTTTCAGCTTCACGTAAGTCATTGGTAAAGATACAAGATGACAGCCCTTGTGGCACATCGTTTTGCATCGCTAGCGCATCGTCAAACTCTTTATAAGGCATGACATATAAAATCGGTGCAAACGTCTCACTACGTGCCACGTCATTTTGCTCATCAAGCTCAACAATCGCAGGGGTCACATAATAAGCATCGGGGAATTTATCCATCAGCACCCGTTCGCCGCCTGTGACTTTACCGCCAGTATTGCGAGCCTTTTCTAACGCCGCTTGCATATTATTAAAGCTGTCTTCATCAATCAGTGGACCGACCAAATTGCCTTCAAGCGGATGGCCGATGCTCACCGTCTCGTATGCAGACTTAACGCGCGGTAAGATATCGTCTTTGACCGACTCATGAACGAACAGACGGCGTAAGGTGGTGCAGCGCTGCCCTGCCGTTCCTACTGCTGAGAATAAAATGCCACGTAGTGCCAAATCTAAATCGGCAGTGGGTGCCAAAATCATGGCGTTATTACCGCCAAGCTCAAGCAAGCATTTACCAAAACGCTCAGCGACTTTTGGCCCCACTTCTCGGCCCATGCGCGTACTACCGGTGGCACTGACTAAAGCGATGTCTTTGTTTTCAACCAACGCATTACCTATATCGGTTTTGCCCAATATAATTTGCGATAAATGTGCTGGTGCTTCACCAAATTTTGCCAAGGCTTTTTCAAATAACGCTTGGCAAGCTAAGGCGACAAGTGGGGTTTTTTCTGAAGGTTTCCAGATGACAGGGTTGCCACAGACGATGGCCAGTGCCGTATTCCAAGACCAAACGGCGACTGGGAAGTTAAAGGCAGAGATGACGCCGATGACGCCAAGTGGATGCCATGTCTCACGCATGTGGTGACCTGGGCGTTCTGAGGCGATGGTTAGACCATAAAGCTGACGCGATACGCCCACGGCAAAGTCACAAATATCAATCATTTCTTGTACTTCGCCAAGGCCTTCTTCTTTGATTTTTCCGGCTTCTAGCGATACTAAGATACCTAAGTCTTCTTTGTGTTCACGCAGGACTTCACCCAACAGACGAATCAGCTCACCACGTTTAGGGGCAGGAACGACACGCCATTCTTGAAAGGCTTGTTTGGCATTTTGGATTTTATTATTAACATCATCAACGCTATCTAGAGTTATCTTGCCAATAACCGTACCGTCTATAGGCGTATTGACTTCAAAATCGCCATGTTGATATTGTTCTTCTTTGACACCCATGGCAGACATGTATTGCTTAATCATAATCAATCCTTTGCTTATTGGTATAATGGTTTACTACGTCCTTGACTGACTTATAAAATTACCCTGCTACCTACTAAGTTGCAAAATAATAAATTTCTTGCAGTCATTCCTTTTTGGAATGACGTAGTAATAAGTCGGCTATACGCTGGCTATTTTTAGCCTAAATTTTACTAAATATTGACACTAGACAGGCACTGCTCAAGGCTTTGCGCCTGCATCGCTTCATACAATGCCATCTCATCGTAAATGACTGCCCCCAAATCACGTTCAAACTCTTGTTGGCTTGAGTAACCATCATATTGGCTTGGCTGCGCCTGTTGCAGATTCGATTGAAAGATACCGGCGGCACTGACAGGCAAAAAGTCCTCATAAACGATGGGTTCAATGCGAAGCACTTCATCATTAATCAGAGCAGTCAGCTTAGCATTAGGCAGTTTATTCAAATCATCATTGCTTAAGCTGCCGGCCAACAACGCTTGACCGTCCTCAGAATCAAGGGTGCTGTCCGTCAACTGGTAATAAAAATACGCCAGCCCCTCATCGTGTAGAGTTTGATAATCATCAGGAAAAGCGGTAAATACCTCAGTTAAAATTTGATTATACTGAGCCGCATTGTCCTCATTTGGGGTAGCACCAAGCTGGCGGCGAGCTGCGGCCAATAATTCATCATAAAGCGCGCGGCCCTTTTGTGTTAACGCCACACCGCGTTGCTCAATCTCTCCAAAGCGCGCGGTATGATGCCCTTGCTCGTACTCTTCATGGCTAGCGTCTGAGTTATTAGCAACTTTAAAGCCAACCGCTTCTTGTAGCGCTTTAAAACTGGTTTGCCTTAATAAGATAGGACACGCTCTACGCGGTGGCCCTTCGATAATGGCTTTTGAGGGTATGCCTCTTGCTTGCATGCCTTGTTGTACGGCATCAATATCCAAGGTTCGAGGCGTTAAATGATTGATATGTGGACCCTTAAAGCCGACCACATCAGCGACGAGCGGATGCTGATTTAATAGACGCTGATAGAGCGCTTTTGCCACCGGCGTTTTATCATGCCAACGAAATGTCTCTAACGCTTCTTGGACAAATTGCTCTGCTTGCTCAGTAGTCAAACCACCTTGCGCCTCAAAGACTTCAATAAGCTCAATGACGCCAGTAGTGAATATCTGACGCTGCGCCAGTGTGGCCGTGGCTTCTTGTTGTAAATTTTCATCGGCAATCAAATCTAAACGCAATAACGAGGTAAAAACGCGAAAGGGGCTTTTATGCAATGAATGCGAGTCAAGTGCGCGAAAAGCTGTTGAATGTACCGGCACGCCAGCAGGCGCTAAATCGTAGTAGCCGACAGGGTGCATACCCATCACGGCAAAGAGACGGCGCATCATGCTCAGCTCTGCTGCGGTACCCAGCCGAATCGCCCCATGGCGCTCCATGCTCAGACGCTCAATCTCGCCCGTATGCAGCAGTTGTGATTTAATATCAGGATGTGAGGTTAATACTTCGGTATTGACCTCACTGACCAAATCAACCAAGTCGCCGTATAGCGGCACCTCGTTCTGATACATGGCTGACATGGCCATAGAGAAATCATGGCGAATATCATCGCTGCAGATAAAATCCTTATCTGGACTGACGCTACTATTTTTCACAAATAAACATCCTTGTAATAGAGTTAATAAATTTTTAGCTTAATAATAAGTATTTTATTTCGAGCATTTGGTTATGACGGACGATGCACTATCAATCCTAAGCACGCCTAAACATTCCTAAGCACTCCTAAACATTAAGCGGCAGGCAATCCATCAGGAAGCGCGATGAGTACCTCTTTTAGAATATCCAACCCTTCTTTTAGGGTGTCAGGCTCTATGGTAAGTGGTGGCAATAAGCGAATGATATGGCGATACTGCCCACTTGGCATCAGCAATAGACCACGCTCGCGGGCTTTGGTTAATACTTGCGCCATCACACTTGGATGCACATCATGCTCAGGATGGCGCAGCTCGATACCGCGCATCGCACCGATACCGGTAAGACCAAATAACCAAGGCGAGATACCTTCTTGTTGCCATTGGCTGATGGTCGTCTCAATCGTCTGGGCATAATGCTTGGCTGACTGCCAAACGTCATCGGCTTGCATGATATCGAGCGTGGCATTGGCAGCGGCGCAAGCAACTGGATTGCCAGAATAGGTACCGCCCAAACTGCCTTTAGGCAAACCATTGACCACACTAGCCTTGCCGATGATCGCACCTAATGGCAAGCCGCCTGCGATACTTTTGCCAAGTAAAATAAGGTCAGGCTCAATCCCTAAATGAGTAAAAGCAAACGGCGTACCCGTACGACCATAGCCGGATTGAATTTCATCCATGATGAGTAACATGCCGTGCTCATCACAAAACTTACGAAGATATTGCGCAAAGGTGGGCGACAATAACTGAAAACCGCCTTCTCCTTGTACAGGTTCGACGATGATGGCACCAATATTGTCGATATCGGTTTCTACCATAAATAAACGCTGGAGCGCATCAATCGCTTGCTCGTCGCTGATATTGTTATCGGGACTGGGAAAAGGAATGTGATAAACGCCGCTCCCTAATGCACCAAGCCCGCGCTTATAAGGCGCGACCTTACCATTGAGATTGACGGCAGCCAGTGTGCGCCCATGAAAGCCACCATCAAACGCAATAACGCCTGTGCGACCCGTTTTCATGCGTGCTATCTTGATGGCGTTTTCGGTTGCTTCTGCGCCGCAGTTGGTGAGCATCCCTGCCAGATCGCCGCTGATAGGTACAAGCTCACACAGTCGCGGCATAAAGCTTTGATACGGCTGATGCGCTGCCGCATTGTAGGCATAATGAATCAGCGCCTGGGCTTGCTGAATGATGGCATTAACGATGTGAGGGTGGCAGTGACCAAAGTTTAAAACACCAATTCCGCCGACAAAATCGATATAGCTGCGGTCATTGTCGTCCCAAACTCTGGCATTTTTGCCTTTGATGAGCGTGAGCGGATGCACCATCGTAAAGGCATCGGTCACGTTATAAAGCTTGTCCATGATGAATCTCTATCTCTTCCTTGAGTTAGACTCATTTCAACAAAACATCATTCCGGCAGCAAACGAATAATAGTTGTGGTGGCATTCCTTTTTGTCATTACCAGTAAATTAACTTCCTAAACGAATCCTTTAAAAACAAAAAAACTGCGTATCAAGGCAGTTTTTTTGTTTAGCTTGTTAAATTTTCACAGCAAATAACTTTGCAGGATAAAAATAACAAGACCAGTGCTATAAAAATACTTTAGGGTATAAAGAAACATAAGAAAGTGACATTATAAAACCAACCCTAACGCCTTTTCACGTTCATCTGAGATTGCTAAATAAGCCGTAATCCATTCTAAAACCGCTTTGACCTTATGCGATTGCCCTGAAGAGACAGGATAAGTCACATAGTAGCTGCCGCGACCCTTTGCCGCATAATCCCACGCCATCACTAAAGCGCCTGATTGTAGCTCGGGCTCAACCAAGCGTAACGGCACCAAGGCTATACCATAGCCCAGTAAGGCGGCAGAAATGCAAGCATGGAAAGTCTCAAAACGTGGACCTACAAAGGTGCCATCGACGCTGATATCTTGTTGCTTAAAATACTCATACCACGCACTTAAGCGCGAACTTATTTGCAATAACACATAATCATTTAGACACTCAGTACTCAGTGTTTTATCTCGCAAATACTGCGGCTGACAGACTGCAACGCAGTATTCATCGAACAGTTTTATAGACTCCATATTGCTCCACATGCCATCACCATATAAAAAAGCAATATCGACATTTTGGTCTTCAGAAAAAAATGGCCCCGCCAGCTCTTTAATATCCAAGTTAATAAGGGGATATTCTTGACTAAAGCCACTGAGTGCTGGAATCAACCAACGGGCGCAAAATGTCGGATGCGAGACGATTTTTAGCAGCTCGGTATTACTGCTATGCGACATCAAATTGGTGGTTGCCACCTCGATATGTTTTAAAATCTCTAACACTTCAAGATAATACGACTTACCAGCAGGGGTCAATGAAATCCGGTGCGGCGTCCGATAAAACAAAGACAGGTTTAGCATCTCCTCCAACTGCGCCACTTGCTTACTGATGGCGCTTTGGGTCATGTGCATCTCTTGCGCGGCATTGGTAAAACTCAAATGACGGGCAGCGGTCTCAAAACATTGCAGCGCCGTCGTTGAAGGGTATCGTCTAAAGGCTAATGGTTTATTGGTGTCTGTTTTCATAGATTGCTTTTCTTTTATTCCATCTTAGTAAAATATCAATGATTATTTAAAATCACGTTATCAGGCATTCCTAGCCTATGCCTATCCTTATGGCGTCATCATACCTATATTCAAGCGTAAATAGCGATACCTCACTATAAACACTATGTAACTGACACTGATGCCATCATCGGATTTACTTAACCATTCAACCAATTATTCGGTCGCTAATTTTAAAGACTCTCCTACAAAAAAACGGTCGATTCCTGATAAAAACGGTCGATTCCTGATAAAAACGGTCGATTCCTGATAAAATAGTACGGTCTGATGATAGGCTCTGACATACCGCAACTGATTTGCTATCTTGCCCTCCTCTTTTTCATCATTACGACCTATGCCGCCGTTATTCTTAAACTCATGAATTATTTTTCAGCTAATTTGCACTATTAGCGCCTTCTTTATTTGTATTGGATCATATGAAACATAACCTTGAGGTGAGCGCAAATGCTCGCCGAACTCAGTATTTCCAAGTATTCTTAATGGGCGTCAGCGCCTTTATTATGAATACCACCGAATTTGTCCCCGTTGCCCTATTAAGTGACATCGCCCAAGATTTTTCCATCACTACGGCTGAGACCGGCTGGATGTTGACACTGTATGCGTGGATTGTCGCGGCCATGTCATTGCCATTGATGCTACTTACCAGCCGCTTTGAGCGTAAAAGCTTACTTTTGGGCTTGTTTGTGGTTTTTATTGCCAGCCATGTGTTATCCGTATTTGCTTGGAGCTTTGATGTATTGCTGATTAGCCGCGTGGGTATTGCGCTATCGCATGCGATATTTTGGTCCATCACCGCAGCGATTGCGATTCGCGTAGCACCAGAAGGCAAAAAAGCACTGGCGCTTAGCGTACTTGCGACCGGTACTTCATTGGCGATGGTGCTTGGCGTGCCACTAGGGCGCTTAGTCGGTCAATGGTTTGGTTGGCGGGCAACCTTTGGCGGTATTGGCGTGATTGCTTTTATCGTCTTTATCTTGCAAGCCAGGCTATTGCCAACGCTACCCAGTATGTTTGAAGGCTCGTTTAGAAAGATTCCAGAATTGCTCAAAAACCCCTTATTGGTCTGTTTGTATCTACTCATTTTACTGGTCTTTACCGCGCACTATACCGCTTATTCTTATATCGAACCCTTTATGCGGCAGGTTGGCGCTATTAGTGAAAACGCCGCGACGGTTGTCTTGCTATTATTTGGGGTGGCAGGGATTGCCGGCAGTGTGATATTCAGTCGTTGGGGTGATCGTTTTAATACCAGATTGATGCTGATATCGATCATATTAATGCTGATATCTATGCTGGTGCTCTTATTTGCCGTGACTTCTATCTGGGCGCTGAGTTTCATTGCGTTACTGTGGGGCGCGGCGCTAATGCTGCTGATTATCTCCATGCAAGCCAAAGTCATCATGGTTGATGTCACAGCGCAAGATATGCTGATGTCGATGTTCTCAGGGATTATTAATTTAGGAATTGGCGCCGGTGCGCTGTTTGGTGGTTATGCAGTGACCCATATTTCCATATCAAGTGTGGGCTATGTCGGCGCCGCTATCGCCAGTGTGTCGCTGCTCTTGATGTTATTTATGATAAAGCGCTTTCCTGAATTAAGCAGAAGACTTGGTTAGCTAAAAACTTGATAATAAATAAGCATAAAAAATGCCAGCCACTTAAATGGGCTGGCATTTTGCTTTCTCATTCATTTAAAAATAAGAAATAAGCCACCCATTTAAAAATTCACTTTACCGCGCAAGGCTTTGGTTTTACCGCGCTGGGTCTTTTGATCCACGCGTTTACGCTTGGCATTTCTGCTAGGTTTAGTCGGCTTTCTGGTTTGATTGACATGAGTGGCTTTTATAATAAAGCTTTGCAGCCGCTCCAAGGCATCTATCTTATTGCGCTCTTGCGTACGAAACTGCTGCGCTTTAAGCACAAACACGCCTTCTTTGGTGATTCGGCTGTCTTTACTGTCTAATAAACGCTGCTTATGCACATCACTCAGGCTTGAGGCATGGATATCAAAACGCAAATGAATCGCAGACGAGACTTTATTGACGTTTTGCCCGCCTGCCCCTTGCGCGCGTATGGCGCTAATATCTACTTCACTGTCATTCAGGCTAATGGTATTACTAATAAAAATCATAGAGCTCTTTTTAAATCATAAATAAGTATGATGCATAATAAACCATTATTTGCTCCCCTTCTACTTCGTCAATAAATAACCTAATAGCTGGCGACAACGCTCAATCACTGGCGCGTCTACCATTTGACCATCTATCTCAAACACTGCCTGTCCACTGCGCTCATACTCTTCGACCACACGCTGAGCAAATGACAATGCTTTGTCAGTCGGCTTTAATGCCTGCTGGACGACAGCTACTTGTTTGGGATGAATACACAGCATTCCTGACATACCCATCTGTGACCATAAACTTACTCGGGCGCTTAGTCCTATCTCATCATTAAAATCAGGATAAACAGTATCAATCGGTGGGGACAATTGGTGCACTTTTGAAGTCAGAATAAATTGATAGCGGATTTGATTGGCGATGACATCCGCAGCAGGCGTACCTACTTGTACCCGCAAATCATTGCATAAATCTAAAAACCCATAACTAAACGCGGCTAACCCAACTGCTTTTGCCATACTATCGAGTTGATACAATCCAATGGCATTCTCAATCAAGGCAATTACAGAAAAATTAGTAAGCTGGTGCACGCTCTCAATATCTGATGCTTGTTCAGCTTTGGCTAACAACACACCAGCCAAATTAGGCATTTTCTGACAAAGCACGATGTCTTTAAAAAACTCTCCGCCCCCTGCTTTATTAATACGTAGCCAAATCGGCTGATAATCTGCACTGTCATGATATTGTTGTAACGCTGCACGGGCTTGGTCTTTATCCTCTAGAGCCACAGCATCTTCTAAATCTAAAATGACAGCATCTGCATTACTGGCAAAGGCTTTGGCTACTCTATCAATGCGAGTCGCTGGCACGAATAGCCATGTTTTATTTTGAGAGATTATATTTATTTTATGATTGGTCACTGAATTCATGCTTGATTCCCATATTATTCAAGTAGCTGTTAATACCTTTATTATGCCACTATATCGCTGATCCCCATTCAAAATTAGCGATTCACCCTATAGCACAAAACTAAGGCTACTTAGATATTCAATCAAAAAAAATCAAAAAAACCGCATGAAAATTAATCTCATGCAGTTCTTAATAGTCATGCTTTCTTTAACTGGTATTCTAAGTCTTCTGACTGGCTAACTAAGCCAACATACCACCATCGACAACGATAGTCGCGCCTGTGGTATAACTTGATGCATCAGACACTAGATACAACACTGTGCCAGCCATCTCGTCAGGATTCGCAACACGTCCTAGTGGAATAGCATGTAGCGCCATTTTTAAGACTTTATCATTGGTCGTCAAGGCAGAGGCAAACTTGGTATCTGTTAAACCTGGCAACAACGCATTGACGCGGATATTGAGTGGGCCACATTCTTTGGCAAAAGCTTTAGTCATGCTAATGACCGCTGCTTTGGTGATTGAGTAGATGCCTTGCTTGTCGCCTGCAACCAAGCCATTGACCGATGCGGTATTTAAAATCACGCCGCCGCCCTGCTCGCGCATCATTTTGCCAGCTGCCGTCGACATAAAGAAGTAACCACGAATGTTTACCTCAACCGTCTTATCGAAAGCGGCTAAATCCGTATCTAAGATATGGCCGTAGTATGGGTTGGCTGCGGCGTTATTGACCAAGATATCGATTTGACCAAACTCGCTTTTAATATGTTCAAAAATCGCATCAATCTGTGCCATCTCGCCCACGTGGCAAGCAAAGGCACTGGCTTTGTGACCATCTGCGATGATGCTATCAGCAACTGCTTGGCAAGCATCGATTTTGCGGCTTGAGACGATTACATGTGCGCCTCTGGATGCCAATAAACGAGCAATAGATTCGCCAATACCGCGGCTTGCGCCAGTAACCAAAGCGACCTTACCGGTTAAATCAAATAAATCTTTCATCATTGTTCCTTATATTTTGAATTAGCTATTCAGTTTTCAATTTTTTATCGTAACCACTTAATAAATTATAGTCGAAAAACTGCAAATCCATTACAAGGCAGCTGAGCGTAGATAGTACGCATAGTACATCGAGCGAGGCTAACATCGTAATGATTTAGCAGTTATTTGACTATTAAGCCAACATGCCACCATCAAGGGTAAACGCATGACCATTCATAAAACTGCTTTCATCACTAGCCAGCCAAGCAATCGCGCCTGACACTTCGTTAACGTCTCCCAAACGGCGCATTGGACTGGCCTTAACCGTTGCTTGCTGCGTACGCTCATCCATCGTTGCCATGGTATTGCGTACCATTGGCGTATCGATGAAGCTTGGGCAGACCGCGTTAAAACGAATATTGGCGCGCGCGTACTCATGGGCAGCAGACTTGGTTAGACCCATAACACCATGTTTAGCCGCGCTATAGGCTGAGATCATCGGTGCTGAACGCAGACCAGCAATAGACGCTACGTTAATCACATGACCACCACCATTAGGTAGCATACAGTTGACGGCAGCACGCATACAGTGCCAAACACCTTTTAAATTCACGGCGATATTGCGATCAAAGTCATCATCGCTTAGCTCATGCATGGGCGAAGGCTTATGGTCGATACCAGCATTGTTTACCACCACATCTAGACCGCCAAGCGTTTCTACTGCGAAGTCGAACAACGCACGTACTTCATCACCGCTGGTCACATCTACTTTTTTGAAGACGACACTGTCACCAGCATCTTGAGCTTGCTTGGCAACCGCAGCACCCATCTCTTCTGCTAAATCGCCTATGACGACTTTCGCACCGCGACTTGCCAGTAATAGCGCGCTAGCCGCACCGATGCCAGAGGCGCCGCCCGTGATTAAAATTCGTTTACCCGTTACATCTGATGCAATTCCGTTTGTATTCAGTGTCATGATCTATCCCTCTACCTTAAGTACTAGTTTGCCGAAGTTTTCACCGTTAAAGAGCATCATTAAGGTATCTGGGAACGTCTCGATGCCTTCAACGATATGGTCTTTTACTTTCATATCACCTGACTGAATCCAGCCAGCGATGTCTTTCATGGCGACTGGATATTCTTTGAGATTATCGAATACCACGATGCCTTCCATGCGGGCACGATTGACCAATAATGATAAATAGTTCGATGGGCCTTTGACTTCTGTGGTGTTGTTATACTGACTAATCGCACCGCAAATGACGATACGCGCATGCAGGTTTATTTGTGTGAGCACGTCATTCAGGATATCACCGCCTACGTTGTCAAAATACACATCGACGCCATCAGGACAGGTTTTTTTCAATGCTTTTTTCACATCTTCGTTTTTGTAGTCAATCGTTGCATCGAACCCAAGCTCATCGACTAAGAATTTACATTTCTCAGCACCGCCTGCGATACCGACAACACGGCAGCCTTTAATCTTGGCGATTTGACCAACCAAACTACCGACAGCGCCAGCAGCGCCAGAGACAACAACGGTCTCGCCCGCTTTTGGCTGACCTGTTTTTAGCAGACCAAAATACCCTGTCATACCCGGCATACCGAGTACACCCAAGTAATAAGACAATGGTGCAAGTTTTGGATCAACTTTATACAGATTGGCGCCATCACTGACGGCATAGGATTGCACGCCATCGTGACCTGCGACATAGTCACCAACGGCAAACTTCTCATGCTTACTTTCTATCACTTCGCCTACCGTACCAGCGCGCATGACGTCACCAATCTGTACCGGTGCAATATAAGATTTGGCATCGTTCAACCAACCACGCATCGCCGGATCGATAGAGATATATTCAACCTTAATCAGTAGCTGACCATCGGTGATCGTCGGGATTTTTTTCTCGGTATAATCCCAAGTCTCAGCACTAGGCTCGCCTACCGGTCTTGCTTTTAAGCGCCATTGTTTATTTATCGTTGTCATGTCTCTTTCCTTAGAGTTGTTTTTAGAACCAGTCCGCTTGCATATCCGTGCAAACCGAGTTGGTATTGGTTAATAATTCGATGTCGCGTTTGATTAATGGTAATTCCCAATCGATGAAGTATTTGGCCGCTTGTATCTTGCCTTTGTAGAAATTCTGCTGCTCAATATCTTGGGTAGTGCTCAGTAGCTTCTCGGCTTTACTGGCTTGGCGAATCCAAATCCAGCTCAGTATAATTGAGGCAAAAATATTCATCAGTGCTTGAGCATTACCTGTTAGCGTTAATGCTTCCTCTGTCTGTAATACTTTGCTTAAATGAACTAATACTTCATGTAGCTGACCCATATAAGGCATCAGTTTACCCGCCAATTGAGCGCTCTCAGGTGTAGTGATGCTTTCCAAATCTTGTGTGATTTCACGCTTTAGGATTTGAATGCCCAGACCGCCTTTTTGCCATAACTTACGGAATGACAAATCTAGCGCCTGCACACCATTTGTGCCTTCATGAATAGGATTTAGACGATTGTCACGCCAAAACTGCTCGGCTTGATACTCACGCGTATAGCCTGCCCCGCCCAATACTTGGATACCCAAATCATTGGCTTTCGGCCCATACTCAGACGGCCATGCTTTTAGTACTGGGGTAAGCAAATCTAATAGCTCTGTTAGCTCATTTTTTAGCGTTTCGTCTTCACAAGTGTTGATACGGTCGATTAGGTTTGAACCATATAGACATAATGAAATGCCACCTTCAGAGTAGGCCTTTTGCGCGAGCAGCATTCGCTTGACATCGCCATGTTGAATAATGGCAGTCGCTGCATCTTCAGGCTTATTGTTTGGTGCGATGCGACCTTGGGTACGATCTTTGGCGTAATCTAGCGAATACTGATAGCCACGATAGCCAATCATCGCTGCACCAAAACCAACAGCGATACGTGCCTCATTCATCATCTTAAACATATAGCGCAAGCCAAAGTGCTCTTCGCCAATTAGATAGCCATAACACTCGCCGTCATCACCAAAGCTCAATGCCGTCGACGTCGTGCCTCTATAGCCCAGCTTATGAATGAGTCCTGTTAAATGTACGTCATTGCGCTCGCCCACCGATGCATCCTCGTTTAAGCGATACTTGGGCACGGCGAATAAAGAGATACCTTTGACCCCACCTTGACCACCTGGCACTTTGGCCAATACGAGATGGACGATATTGTCAGACAGTTCGTGATCGCCGCCTGAGATATAAATTTTGCTGCCTTTGACGCGGTATGAGCCATCATCTTGTTTTACTGCAGTGGTTTTGATATCAGCAAGTGACGAACCTGCATGTGGCTCTGTTAATGCCATCGTTCCGGTGAACTCACCTGTCAGCATTCGCGGCATAAAGGCAGTTTTAATTTCATCACTAGCAAAATGCGAGATGACATTAATTGCAGCAGTGGTCAAAAATGGATAAGCAGTGGTTGAGGGATTGGCAGCCATAAAATAACCTGCCACGGCTGTCATCACTGTCTCAGGCAACTGCATTCCGCCATCTTCAAAACTATAACGACCTGCGATAAACCCTGACTTACGGAATGCATCAAAAGCGACTTTTACATCACTTATCATGCTGACTTTTTTGCCATCAAACTGTGGCTCATTCTTGTCTGCTACGTGGTTATGCGGCAAAAATAACTGGGTCGCAATTTTATTGGCCGTATCCAGTACTGCGTCAAACGTTTCGCGGCTATGCTCTGCAAACTTAGCATGCTTGGTTAAATTTTCAGTGCCCAATACATCATATAATTGGAACGGTAACTCAAAGTCATTGATAAGCGTATCTGCTGCCATAGTATTCTCGTTAACTGATTAAATTTGGTTATCAATCGATATTAAGCTAATTTAACGTCTTACCGTATTGTCATTTATGACATAATTATGGTCAAATATGACATAAATAGCGTTTATATTTCGAGAGTTCAGATAAAAATTTGATATTTTCGGTTTTAGAATTAAAAGAAGGATAGACACCTATGCCCTATTTCAAACCGTTTAAAGTCATCATTATCGGATTCGATGGTGTGCTCGGTAGCGCATTGACAGGCGCATTAGATTTATTTTCATTTACGGGTGTCAGTTGGCAGCGATTTTTAGATGAGCCAGTAGAACCACGGTTCAACGTGCAGATAGCAAGCGTTGGTGGCGTAGATATCAGATGTAGCAACCGCTTAATCATGCAAGCACACTGCGATATCCATGACGTGGCGGAATGCGACTTGCTATTGATTCCGACGATTGGTGATTCAATCGATAAGGTGCTGAGCCGAAATGCAGCGTTGATACCCCATCTAACGCGGTTGGCAGACACCAAGTCAGATATAGCCAGCAATTGTAGCGGTGCTTTCTTTTTGGCAAAGGCAGGATTATTAGATAACAGAATCGCTACTACGCACTGGGGTTACGCCAGTAAATTCAAGGCGGATTTTCCGCTCGTTGATTTACAAGAAAACCAGTTTGTCACTCATTCAAAGAGCAAGTCAGACAGCCAGTCGGGTAATATATTTTGTGCAGCGGGTGGTAGTGCTTTTTTTGACTTAGGACTGTTATTGATAGAGCGCTACTGCGGACGTGAGATTTCTACTCAAGTAGCCAAAACCCAAATTATTGATAGCAAGAGAGGCAGTCAAAACAGCTATACCAATGTGACCTTGCACAAACCCCATTCAGACCAACTGATCAAGCAGGTACAAGAATTCATTGAGGAAAATTTTTATCAGACTATTCAGGTGAGCGGATTGGCTGCCATGGTCAATATCACCCCGCGGACATTGAACAGGCGCTTTCAATCTGCTGTTGCTATGCGCCCGATTGAGTATATTCAAGCCGTCAGAATTGAGCAGGCAAAACGCCTGCTAGAGTTAGGCGATGTGACCATAAAATCGCTTGCCGAGCAAGTTGGCTATGATGATATCTCCTCGTTTACACGCCTATTCAAACGTGCGACAGAGCTAACTCCCAAAGAATATCAAGATAAATTTTCGCGATTAGCGATTTAGTCATGGCAATGCATAGTAGTTAGAGATTAGTGCTTAATGTTTAGTGTTTAGCCTTTAAGTATTTTGCCATAACCCTTCGACATGGATAGCTTCTGCTTTAATGGTTGGATAATCGGTAAATACTAGCTGATACCCGCCATCGGTATTAGGTGTTAGCTGACAAGTTACTCCGAGTGGAAAGCTGTGTTTTTGTCCAATATGACCAAAGCGCATGCCGCTATAAATGGGTAATCCGGTCAATTTATGCAGCTGGCGAATGACTGTCGCGACATCATAACGCTTGTCATAACTGTCCTCTCCTGTACCAGACAATGCCCCAAATACAATCGCTTGTTGATTTTTAAAGACACCTGCCAGATACAAATCATATAGCATGCGCTCGATACGATAAGGTTGCTCGCCCACGTCTTCCAAAAAAACAATGCCGCCATCAATGCGCGGTAAATACTCGCTACCTGCCAGCGCTGACACCACGCTTAGATTACCACCCCATATAGTGCCCGTTATATTTTTTGGCTCAGTACTTGTCAAAATACTCGGTAAATTTGGACTGGTTAAGGTAGCGTCTGATATATCAATAACCAGATTAGGATTGGTTAGTGCTTCAACAAACTGTCGACAGCTGACTTGATCAGGGACAGTTTTTCCAAATTCACTATAGAGCATCGGTGCTGCAAGCGAACTCATATCACCTTTTGCCAATAATGCGCACTGAATAGCAGTCACATCACTAAAGCCCGCCAGTATCGTGCCGCGCTCCTGCATAATCCGTCCTAGCGTCAACCAATCAATCATCGGTAATATGCGCATTGCACCATAGCCGCCGCGCACGCCGAGTAACAATTTTGGGGCGGCTATTGCACCAGTAGCGAGGTTTTGTAAATCACTGGCTCGCTGCGAATCCGTACCAGCAAAACGCAGATACTGCCGATTGGTAATCGTAGGATTATTTACTTTGAAACCTGCACAGGCCATACGCTCCAATGCCAATTGATTGCGGTCATCGCTACCGCCCACATTAGAGCTGGCAAAAAGCCGCGTTTCAATCGTTGGCGTGATACAGCGTGTTTGCGTGAGTGACGGCTGTGATGATGAACGCTCATCCAATAACGCGGTTGGCAAATCATCCTTGGTGAGCTGCCGACTATTATTAGGGTCGATAGGGCTGGCGGCAAATACTTGAGAAATACTATGGGTCGCCAATGCCGCAGTACCCGCACTGACACCTACTCGACGCAAAAACTGCCGACGACTTAGCCCAGATGGCGTTTCAACCGTTGCATGACCATTTTTGTTTCTATCATCTGTTAATAACTGACTCTTAAAAACCATCTCTCTCTGCCACCTTATCATTTTTATTTTGATATATTTTTGCATCATCTTTATTTTTGCAGTCTACTTGCTTAAACCACACAGCAGCATATTGTAAACGCTTTTTTGGCTATGGTAGTTGCCCAACCCTTACCACTATTTAATTTTTCGCCATGTTACACCAAAAACCTAGCACTATTGGCACATTCCGCGACTTTGTTGTAGTATGAGAATACCGATTTCGGTTAAATAAGGATAATAATAATGGCTGAGAAAGCGATTTATAAACAGAAAAAAGAGGACATATTGGATACCGATTTAGAGTACCTCATCAACGAAGAAGAAAAACTGCAAGAAAAGCTAAAAGACAGTAGCCATCTTGAGCGTTTTGCCAAAGATTTGATATTATTCATGAGCTTGATTAAAGATTATTATCAAGGAAACTATCGCGATATTCCCTACAAGACCATTTCAGCAGGTGTGGTTGGACTGCTCTATACTCTCAACCCAATCGATATCATTCCAGATTTCATACCCTTTATCGGTCATATTGACGATGCGCTAGTACTCACCTTTTGCTTGAAGTTGGTCGAAAAAGATTTGCAAAAATATCAAACTTGGAAGAAAAAACAAACCGCTATCAAAACCGCTACCGACTTAAAGAAAAACAAGTAACTTTGTACAAGCTATCATCCTGAAATGATCGTTATAAAAAATAATCGTTATAAAAAGCCACGACTGACAATCAATGTATCAGCCGTGGCTTTTTTATTCATTAATAGCAATTATTTATGTGAGTTAATCTGGAACATCATAACGCGCTTTTTCTGGATTGAGACCGAACGAATAGACAAAGGTTGCAACGAGGCTATTGATAATAATAAACGGCAAATCGATAGCAGCATGCCCAAGCGCATAGCGACCAATCAGCCACGAGACAATCAGCATAATAATAAAGAAACCGCCTAAGTACGCCAAAATTGCAGGATGCTTTAGATTATAAGGTTGCTCAGGTTCAGGCTTCTTATCAAGTACATAGGTTCTGATTGCCCAACCCGCTGCATAAGAAAATCCGCCCAATACCACGTAACTAAAAAAATTCATATTGCTTAACTCTAATGACATATGGTTTATAGCAAAACACTCTTTAAAATAACACTACCGATCATAAATTCTGTTTATGAGCCATGCTTTTTTAGAGGCTCTCATTAACATTATCAATCACAATATTGGCATGTGGATTGGCTAAAATATCGGTATTAACATCATCACACTCGACACGATAGATGGTATTGGCACCGCGATAAATATAGGATAAATATTCACTATCTAAGAGTGGATCGATATTGGCATAGACAGGCTTAACATGAGCCAGTACTAGCACTCGATCAGGACGCCCAATGACCGCATCGACATTGTCAGGGTCAATAGAGAAAAACTGCGGAATTTCGCTATTTTCAATCACTTCTAGAGGCTCAGCGTCATCCCAAACGCGCTTCGCACTTGCCGGCTCTTTCATCTGCATCACCCACGAGCCATCCTGTTGACTGATTTTTATTTGGGCAGGCTCGTCATGACTAACCGTGTAACAACCTTCAAAAACCGATAAGTCTGTCGCCGCTTCGACCAGTCCGGTATCAGCTTGAATGTTGCTATCGTTGCAAGCACTTAAAAATAGCGCGCTGCTCACCGCTATGCCGACTGGTAAGCACATCAGCCTTTTATAAAAAATGTTTGAGCGTAAGGACATAATAGGGTTATCCTGCATTCATGCATTAAACTTTTATGAAAATTGTCTTTAAAAAAACTATCTTTAAACAGTGATGACGACAATCTTAATATTAACGTGATTTTCTAGGGCATTTTTTCATCAACTATTGGCACTGTCGAATGATTTGCGCTACTAATTGACGCCAGCAAACTGCTGTTTTTTCTGCTGCGTAGTCAATACCGTTTGATACTATGTCGCAACACAGCTCATTTTAACAGAAAATAGCAAGGTTACTATTGTGATCTGTGCTTTTGGCGACTTTGTGCATTACGATTGCCCACATCAACGATAGATTTGTTATACTCATTCCCAAAATATCACGGAAGCGCTGGTGTAAAAACAACGCTAGCAAAATCCCTCCAACCCTCCCTATGTTTATCAATTTTTAGGTCAATAATTTTTTATGTCAGACAATCGCACCTCAGCGCAGCCATTCAACACCAGTAACGCGATGAATCCGTTGGCCGCCAAATTAAACACCACCGTGGCCTATACGGATGGTGCCTGTAAAGGCAATCCAGGCGCTGGTGGCTGGGGCGCACACCTCATTTTTAGTGATGGACGTACACAAGATTTGTACGGCGGTGATAAAGAGACGACCAATAATCGCATGGAGTTGATGGGCGCGATACAAGCATTGACCCATAGCCCGCATGAGCACAACCTCGAGATTTGGACAGACTCAAGCTATGTCAAAAAAGGCATCACCGAATGGATAGAGGGTTGGAAAAAAAGAGGCTGGAAAACGGCAAGTAAAAAACCTGTCGCCAATCAAGACCTTTGGCAGCAATTAGACAAGCTATGCCAGCAGCGCGATGTTGACTGGCACTGGGTAAAAGGTCACGCAGGACATGCAGGCAATGAAAAAGCGGACGAGCTGGCAAACTTGGGCGTGACGTCCAGCAGTGAAGAATTATCGAGCATAGAGCCGCAAGCCACAGCTAAAAAAAAAGGGCAAATAATGCCTAATACAGCGCAAAATGCTGCTCACGATGACTGGCTAAGTTTCGATCCACTGGGTCTGGACATGACAGATGATGAGCTTGACGAAGATGTCATAGACACTGATAACGATACAAACCCTGCCGATGATATGATGAGTAAAGATGCTGTAATAGAAGCCGATCGCTATCAGCATAATGCTAGCAAACCAATGAGTAAAATAGAGATGCCGGAAACCCAAACGTCTATGACTGATGCAACGATAAATGATCATGTGCCTGCTACCGTTACTGGCATAGAAGAAGCTAATACACCAAAATTTGACGGCGACACCAGCCGTGCCAATCCGTATTTCATACCGCTGCTACCCAAACCTATCCATCGTCATGAGTCTGATCGCCAGCTTATTATGGATACTGAAACCACAGGTCTTGATCCGTTAAAAGGCGACCGTATTATCGAAGTCGGTATCGTGGAGATGATCGGGCGTAAATTTACGGGTGAAAAGCTCCACGTTTATATCAATCCACAGCGCGGCATGGATGATGAAGTCATTCGTATCCATGGTATTTCTGAGGCATTTTTGACCGACAAGCCTACCTTTGATCAAGTTGCTCAGTCGCTCTATGATTTTATGGACGGCGCAGAAATCATCGCTCATAACGCCACCTTTGATATGAACTTCTTAAACATGGAGTTTGCCAAAGTTGGTATGAACGACTTTGCCGAGCGCGTACAAGTGACTGACTCGCTGGTCATGGCAAAGCAGCAGTATCCTGGGCAAAAAAACACCCTAGATGCTTTAGTGCGTCGCCTAAATGTGGGAAAGCAAGATCGTACTTTTCATGGCGCCTTACTTGATTCAGAGATTTTAGCAGAAGTTTATCTAGCGATGACAGGTGGGCAGGTTACACTCGCCATCGAAGAAGACACGCAAACAGATGGCGGGCAGACAGCCCACGCCAGTTTTGCCAATTTAGCGTCTTTATTGCTAGAATCCTCTATGGATGAAAATACCAACCAAGAGTGGTATGCCGCGCTCGCAGAAGCGTATCCTGAGTTAAAAGCCAATATGTAGTCGCCGTATAAGCTGATGATATCAATCTTTGAGCAATAACATTTGTATAATATAGGCTTGATTATTGTTATATTAAGCGTTAAAACGTTACCAGCAAGTGCTTTTTCGATCATCATTTAAACCATCGCCATTCTCATCAGTACATTATGGAAAAACACCTATGAACCAGTCTGCGCAAATGAAGTTAACGGCCCCAACGCTTAGTGTTACTGATTTCAATCTACCATCGCTACATTTGTTGCATGATGAGATCATCGTAACCTTAAAAGATACTGAGATTCATCTGAGTGAATTTAATGATGATAATAGTCAAGCCCCTTTATTATTAGATTCTATCACTGTGCTAAAGCAGCTGTCTTGCATCTTTGAGCTGATATCTTTGGTTGGTGCAGAGGCTTTGAATACCGCTATTGTCAATAGTTTACAGCGCCTCTATGATAATGGTGATAATAACGATACCAGCTTGATTATGGACTTATCAGAAGCCATTATGACACTGGATCGCTATATCGAGTTTGTACTTTTGACAGAGTCGGTAGAGCCAACCTTGTTACTGCCTGTTATCAATAAACTCAATGCTCACGGGCAAGAAACCCCTATCACAGCAGACTATTTTGCAGCTTTTGGTAGCAGTAGTGTCATCATTGCCAACCCTGAACAAAACTTCCAACCACTTGACGAGCTTAACCTAGACACTGAACTACTAACTTATGCTTATCGTAGTGGTCTTGGAGTCGCTCTGCTCAATCAAGATGGCAACGTTAGCCCAGACGATCAGCAGAAACTTGACGCCATGAGTGCAGCATGTGCTTTGATAGCATCGAACACCAGCAGTCTATTTTGGCAAGCGGCCACCGCAGCTGTCACTGACATTGCCACGATATTACCGTTAAACCTGAGTCAAAAACACACACTGATTTATTTAGAGCAGCAATTCCAAAGCTACTTGCCTGTGATGGACAAACGGTTTGCTGATTTGGTCAGTTTTGCTTGCCAGCGTGACAGTGATGCAGCGCAACGACTGCGTGAGCAATACGCCAGCAACCACTTGGAAAGCGCGCAACTTGAACAAATGAAGCGTTTCTTATTCGGTCCTAATCGCGCCCTGACCGATACGCTGAACACCATCATTCAGACCCAAATTAATACCATCAAAGAAAATGTGGATAGTTACGCACGTGGTGATTCATTGAACCCTGTCGATATGCAAACCGCGCAGATTATCGAAGAGCTAACAGAATTGCGCTCAGCGTTACGCTTGCTTGGTTTATCAAATGCAGCCAATAGTCTCAGCGTAGCAGCAGAAGCTGTTAGTCATTGGCAAACGCCCTCGCCTGATGATTTCGATCACTTGCTGTTGGCATTAATGCATGCTGAAAACGCCACCATTGCAATGGCAGAAATGCACACACCAGGGGCCATCTATTTGCCACTGAATAACCCACATATCTCTTTACATCAGCTCAATACGGCTAATGATACTTTGATACAAGAAAGTCGTTCCGCTATTGCCAGTGCAGAACAAGCCATTAACGATTATCTGGCTGAGCCAGAGCGCGATATGCTCAATATCCAGAACATACCTGAGATGATGCGCCAAGTGGCAGGGGCTGTGCGCTTCTTACAGCTACCAACACCTGCCAGCATGCTCAGTCAATTGGCCAATTATCTTCAGCAACGTATCGAAGGTGGACAACGTATTGAAGACAATACGCTTGCCTGTATCGCTGATGTCATTATGGCCGTCGATCATCATCTAGATGGTTTTGAGCATAATCGCCCAGTCAGCAAACAAGCACTAGATGTGGGACAGCAGAGCTTGAGTCATTTACTCGCAGCCTAATTTCTATCACGCTTAAGCACTAAAATGATATTTAAATGGCGGCTTTGCTGCCATAGCCCTTCATTTATATATAGTCGATTCCATATAAGCTAGATACAAGCAAGGTGATTGAAAGCACTACAAAAAATAGTAGTGCTGAGCGAGCCTGACTGACACCGTATCCGAATGATATAGGATTGACTTTACTTCAATTAAAAAAAGTCTGTATCAACACTGATGCGTACTGACCGTAACCGGTTTGGAATTTTACCTATGACCAGCGCTTTTGTATTTAGTGATGATACTGTTTTATGCCGCCAGCTACCTAATGGATGGTGGCCA
This sequence comes from Psychrobacter sp. Ps4, assembly GCF_022129285.1. Classification (NCBI taxonomy): domain Bacteria; kingdom Pseudomonadati; phylum Pseudomonadota; class Gammaproteobacteria; order Moraxellales; family Moraxellaceae; genus Psychrobacter; species Psychrobacter sp. Ps4. The sequence goes on along the minus strand of NZ_JADQAK010000010.1, from coordinate 60,838 downwards.
GTGCAGCTTGAATTACCCCCATCCGCTACACATTCAGACGAGGAGACCCAGCTTGCTTATCAAGTTGGTCATGTCACGCTACTCGAAAGCCTAGCACCGCGTCACTGGTCGCCTGATGTCAAGCATACTAACGCGAGTGTAGATACTCTGAAGTATGCCGATATTTTAGAAAGTTCCGATACTCTAGAAAGTGCCGACAGTTCGATTAATACTCCCCACACCTTTACTGCGCAAGCGGCTAGCGCCATTACTTATGACTATGCAATTGCACATCATATTGCACTGCCCATCATTGCTGAGGGCAGCGGCAATGCGTTTGTTCCTTATCGCCAGCTGATTACTCAGTTGCCCGCGGCTTTGTCCGATCAGCTTAGCCAAGCGATACAGTTATTGCGCTGGCAAACAGATACACAGTTTTGTAGTCGCTGTGCTGCCCCAACCATTCATGCCAAACGAGATGAGCGTGCGATGGTCTGTCCAGTGTGCCGATTGCGCCAATACCCACGTGTACAACCCTGTGTCATTACGGCTATTACTCGCCCGAATCCGCAAACTGGTGAAATGCAGATTTTGCTAGCCCATCATCATCGTTATGGACAGCAAAAAACAGCACCTCATTTATTACAGTCTCCACAACCGTTACTATACGGTTTGATTGCAGGCTTTGTAGAAGTGGGTGAAAGCCTAGAACACGCGGTGGTGCGTGAAGTGGCAGAAGAGGTAAATATCAGCCTATCAGATATTCGTTACGTCAGCAGTCAGCCATGGCCATTTCCGTCTAATTTAATGCTAGGCTTTCGCGCGTCTTATGCAGCTGGCGAAATTGTTATCCAAGAAGATGAGCTGTCGCACGCCGATTTTTTTGATCTGTCAAATTTACCAAAAATACCCTCAAAAGGTAGCATTGCTTACGAGCTGATCGCACAAATTGCCAATGAGCAAGGTATTTTGCTTTAATCTATAATATCAATGCAGCATTTATCAATATCGTTATTATCCTATTATTCTAATGTCAGCGCTCAGAGCACACTTAGCACTTAGCACTTAGCACTTAGCACTTAGCACTGATATTAAGGTTTTAAAGCATATGCAAAGCACCACTAGTAAAAATAGCACCCACATCCGTCTCACCAATTTGCCAATCTTGTTCGACACTTTGGATATAGAGCGCTTACCTGCGGACATACAAGCGAAAATCTCATATATTGATGCTTGTCTACCGCAAACACAATGTGGACTTTGCGAGCACCCAGACGGCTGCTTGCCCTATGCCGCCGCTATCGTGCTTGACAATGAGCCATACAATAAATGTGTACCCGGTGGTCAACCCGTTACCAAGGCCATTGCTCAAATTATTAATATAGACAGTCATGAAGCGATACTTAGCGCGGCGCCTTCTCAGTGGCCAATAGATGCGACCTCTGAACGTCCGACTGAGGTACGTGCGGTGATTCGTGAAGATGATTGTATCGGCTGCACCAAATGTATACCTGCCTGCCCAGTCGATGCTATTGTCGGTACTGGTAAGCACATGCATACTATCTTTACGGATTTATGCACCGGCTGCGAGCTTTGCATCGCTCCTTGTCCAGTCGACTGCATCGATTTGGTCACTGTTGAACGGGAGCTGTCTAGCTCTGAACGTACCACAGAGCAAGAAGATTTAAGACAGCGCTATCATACTCATTTAAGACGCGTCACCGAGCAGCTGGCTGATAGTAGCAATAGTAGACCTGTGGTCAGCATGATTGAAGCAAAACTGAACAATGCCGCTAGTCAATCGTTGAATATCAGCGAAGCGCAGGCAAAAAACACCATTGCCGCAGCGAAGCTTCGTAGTAAAATTAAAAAGCTAGAAAAGCAGCTAAGTGTCCGTCCAAATGAGAGCAAACAAGTAGAGCTTGACGCATTGCAAGTGGAGTTAAGTCAGCTTTAACAGCGTAATTATCATTCGTTAGACAGTCTACCCAACATCGCTAAAATAAATTTATCCCGATATCTTGTATCAGTTATTAACTATCAATAGCCAAAAAATAGTAAGAATACTATGAGTAAAACCGTCAAACATAAAACTGCTGATACCCCGCCATCGAGACGAATGCCCAATCGTGACGTGCGTCCATTTTTTGAGAAACTGGCAGCGACGATTGATGAGCCAGTTACGGAATTGAATTATAAGAGTAATTTTGAGCTGCTGATCGCGGTCATCTTATCTGCGCAGGCGACGGATGTGAGCGTCAATATTGCTACCAAGCAATTATATCCCGTAGCAAATACACCTGAAGCAATCTTGGCATTGGGTGAAGACGGTCTAAAATCTTATATCAAAAATATTGGCTTATACAATGCCAAAGCCAAAAACGTCATCAAAACTTGCCGAGACTTAATTGAGAAATTTAATAGCACCGTCCCTGATAACCGCAAAGATTTAGAATCACTCGCTGGCGTTGGGCGCAAAACTGCCAATGTGGTGTTAAATACTGCCTTTGGTCAGCCAACCATGGCGGTCGATACCCATATCTTTCGGGTGGGTAATCGTACGGGACTTGCCACTGGCAAGAACGTCTTGATCGTTGAAAATAAGCTGGTCGAGCGTATCCCAGATGACTTCATCGTAGATGCGCATCATTATCTTATTTTACACGGGCGCTATACCTGCCAAGCCCGTACACCCAAATGCGGGGCGTGTCCTGTTTATGACGAATGTATGTTTAAAGACAAAGCCAAGTTTTTGGAGCTATAATTTTTAGAACGATCGCTTTTAGAACGATAACTGCTCTAGGGCGTGTCCTCAATTCAATCGATTACTTTCTAAATGGGCTAAAAATAGCTAAATTTTGCCAAACATCGTCAAATAGCTTCTTAATATCTCGATATTATGTGCGCTATTTTCCTTGTTTGACGGCAATTTATCTCATTTTTATCACCATTTTTAAAATGAGGACACGCCCTAGTTATAAAAGGTTTAATTTATCTACTTTATATGCAAAAAGCATGAATAGCGTGGTTAAAAAGGCAGTAGACGCCCACTTACTTTTGTAAACATTATTTAAAAATCAGGAAGCCATATGCAGACACTGACCGCGCTATTATTCGATGATTTTGAGACTTTAGATCTATTTGGACCTATCGAGATGTTTGGCTGCTTACCTGAGCATTATCGTCTGCAATTTGCCTCCTTAAACGGCGGCATTATCCATAGTAAGCTTGGCGTTGCGATGCAAACAGTCGCTGTCACCGAGTTAGCGCATCAGACTGATATTTTATTGATAGTTGGCGGTATGGGTACTCGCCAGCAAATCAATCACCGACCATTTTTGCAGACGTTAACAATCTTGGTTGACCATGCTGATTGGGTACTTAGCGTTTGTACGGGTAGCGCATTGTTGGCTAAGGCTGGCGTCTTAGATGGCAAGCGCGCAACGTCTAATAAACTGTCATGGCAATGGGTGATAGCGCAGTCTGACAAAGTCCATTGGGCAGAGCAAGCACGCTGGGTTGTTGATGGCAAATTTTATACATCCTCAGGTGTCAGTGCAGGTATGGACATGGCGCTTGGCTTTATCGCCGATAGACATGACATCGATACAGCGCGCCAGATCGCTCACTATACTGAATATCGCTGGCAAGAAAATAGCGAGATTGATGACTTTTACCATGGTTAATCCATGCCTAGTTACTTCTTAGTATTATCCATCGCTAGAGTTTTACCTCGATACACGGTAAAATGTGCTAATTTTTTTATTCGTTTTCGCCTTTTATTTTTATATACATTTAATAATGACTGAGTTCGTAGAATACAGTCCCTGCAATTAAGCGATCCCATTATGCGTGAATACAACTTATTTACCTCAGAATCTGTGAGCGAAGGTCATCCTGATAAAATGGCTGACCAAATATCAGATGCCATCCTTGACGCCATCTTACGTGAAGATTTGCATGCACGCGTGGCATGCGAAACCTTGGTTAAGACAGGTGCTGTGATACTAGCGGGTGAAGTCACCACGACGGCAAATATCGACGTTGAGCGTATCGTGCGTGATACTGTAAACGGTATTGGTTACCACCACTCAGACTTAGGCTTTGATGGCGAAACATGCGCGGTCATCAATATGCTCGGCAAACAATCTCCTGAAATCGCTCAAGGTGTCGATCGTAGCGACCCTGAAGAGCAAGGCGCAGGTGACCAAGGTCTTATGTTTGGCTATGCCAGCAATGAAACTGATGTCTTGATGCCAGCCCCTATCGAATTTGCTCATCGCTTGATGGAACGCCAATCTGAGCTGCGCCGCGCAGGCGAGTTGCCATGGTTACGTCCAGATGCCAAGGCGCAAGTGACGTTAAGATATGATGGTAGCAAGCCTGTTGCCATTGATGCCGTGGTGCTATCAACGCAACACGATCCAAGTATCTCGCAAAAAGATCTGCAAGAAGCCATAATGGAATCTATCATCAAACAAGTATTGCCTGCTGAATTATTGCATGCTGGCACGCGCTATCATATCAATCCAACGGGTAAGTTTGTGATTGGCGGTCCTGTTGGTGATGCTGGATTGACAGGTCGTAAAATTATTGTTGATACTTATGGCGGTATGGCGCGTCATGGCGGCGGTGCATTCAGTGGTAAAGATCCATCAAAAGTAGATCGCAGTGCTGCGTACGCCGTGCGTTATGTAGCTAAGAATATCGTCGCTGCAGGACTTGCTGAGCGCTGTGAAATACAGGTCAGCTATGCCATTGGTGTCGCTGAGCCAACCTCTATCTCGGTCAATACTTTTGGTACGAATAAAATCAGCAATGATGAAATCATCCGTCTGATTCGCACCCATTTTGACCTGCGCCCTTATGGCATTACCCGTATGCTAAATTTATTACAACCAATGTATCAGCAAACGGCGACTTTTGGTCATTTTGGTCGTCCTGGCTCTGAAACTGCTTTTACGTGGGAAAAAACAGACAAAGCTGAGATCTTAAAAGCAGACGCTGGTTTGTAAAAATATCACGTTGCACCCCTTACAAACCTTCTTTATAAATTTAAAATTACCGACACTTATTAGGAGTCGCTTATGTCTCAAGACAATATGCAAGACAGCAACATTCAAGAAAGCAATGTTGACGCTAACATTGAGATTACCCCTGAAATGCAGGCATTTTATCAACGTGCTGATGCCATCATTGGTATCGCAAACAGTCAGTTGGGTTCTGAAGCGCATTCAGGACAAGTAGGTGCATCACTACTTTATGCAGCCGCACGTTATAGCGCATCTGTCGCTTCTATCGGCTTTGTCAAAGGCGATGACTTTGCCAAAGAAAAAGATGATATCGTTGAATTTTATGTCAAACAGTATCGCCAAATGCTGAGCGACAACCTGACTGATTATGCGCAGAACTTTGATAAATATGTTCAGCTTAATCAAGATGACAAAGCAGCCAAATAGTTCTATAGCCTTTAGCTGGCATTTATAAAACGGCTGGTATAGTCAGTTCAATTTAAAAGTAGTACAAGGCAACCGAGTGTAGATGTATATTTAATACTTCAAGCGAGGTTAACGCAGTAATATTTTTAAATTGAACTGACTATAGTGATGCTCAAACCCAAGCTTAATCATAGGCTTGGGTTTTTTATTAATCATGATTTGGTAGATGACTGCTGATAAATAGGCTACTATCAATTAAAACCACCTTGTTCATCACATGGTTGCAACCAGCTATCGATAACAGGGACTTACCAAACACTATTTATAAGGACATATGATTATGAACCACTTATTCAAATCATGGCGATTATGCCTGTCATTATTAGGGTTATCAGTCACTATTGCCTTAGCTGGCTGTAATAACATCCAAAGCATCGATACGCCTGACACCGCCCCTATTCATAGCACTGGGCACAGCCAACAGAACAGCGACAACCCTTTCATCAAATGCCCACCTTACAACCCTGAGCAAACGATGTGTACCGCGCAATATGATCCTGTGTGTGTCAAAGTAAAAACCAGCTCAGGATTTAGTTATCGCACTGCGGGCAACTCATGTTCGGCATGTGGCACAACGGCAGCAGTAGGTTATGTTAAAGGACAGTGCTCATAACCTTGCTTCATAACTTTGTGTAAATACTTTATATCAAACTAAAAAAGACAGCCAAATCATATAAAAAAGCACCCGCTTAATCATAAGCGGGTGCTTTTTTATTATTTTTCAGATCAATAAAATCTAACCTTCAGGTTTTTCAAGATCAGGTGGGCCTGTCAACAAATCTTCATCACGAAATTCATTGGCTGAATTATGCTCTGCTGACTCTTCGGTGACAAACCACTGCTGGTTGCGATACAGTATCAAACGATCTCGACTCAAGCCGCGTAATAAGGAGTACATCATAACGACTATCACAATCGCAAAAGGGAAACCTGACACAATGGAAGCTGCTTGTAGCGCACTCAATCCACCTGCTGCTAATAGTACGGCAGCGATGACACCCTCTGTACCCGCCCAAAATAGGCGCTGAATTTTCGGTGGATTGGCATCGCCACCTGAGGTCAACATATCAATGACAAAACTGGCAGAATCCGATGACGTGACAAACCAAAGCACAATCATCACTACGATAAGCAAGTTCAAAGCTGACGTAAATGGATAAGATTCCATCAGTTTGAAGATGGCACTGCCAGTATCTGCTTGGACAGCCTCAATCAAGCCAGGACTAATGAGATTGGGATCAGCGGCTGCCATTAATTCCATATTAACGGCTGAACCACCGAAAGCGGTGAACCATAAGAACAAGATGGTGATAGGAATTAATAACACCCCTAATATAAACTCACGAATGGTTCGACCACGAGAGATACGAGCTACGAACACACCGACGAAAGGCGACCAGCTTATCCACCATGCCCAATAGAAAATCGTCCATGATGCCTGCCAGTTTTCTTGACCATCATACGATTCTGTCCAAAGACCTAATGGCACAATTTGATGCAAATAATTGCCAATATTTTCTACAAAGCTATTAAAGATAAACTGGGTCGGGCCTAAAATAATCACAAAGCTGAGCAATATCACAGTAAATAATATATTGGTATCACTTAAGCGCTTAATCCCTTTATCTAGCCCCATAAATAGAGACAGACCTGCCAACATAGTGATTAAGGCAATCAAAATAATTTGCACTGTAATATTATTGGGTATGCCAAATAACGTCTCAAGACCTGAGTTAATTTGCAATACCCCAAGACCTAAAGTGGTCACTACTCCAAACATCGTACCAAATACCGCTAGTGTATCGACCGTATGACCCCAACCACCATAGATCTTTTTGCCCAATATAGGATATAGTGTCGAACGGATGGCCAGCGGTAAGCCCACTCGGTAATGGAAATAAGCCAATGACAACGCGACCATGCCATAGAGCGCCCACACATGCAAACCATAGTGCAAGAACGAGATATTCATCGCTTGCTTGGCGGCAGCCACTGTTTCAGCTTCTCCTAACGGCGGCGCCATAAAATGGTACAAGGGTTCAGCCGTACCCCAATAGAGCAGACCAATACCGATACCCGCGGAAAATAGCATGCCAATCCAAGATACTAGATTGTATTCTGGTTTCTCATTTTGATGACCAAGCCTGATATCGCCATAACGACTAAATATCATGTAAATACTCATCACCAACGTTAAGTTGACCACCACAATAAAGAACCAGCCAAAACGCAAAGACACGAATGCTTTGGCATGACCAAATAACAATTCTGCTTGCTCATTAAAAAGAGCACCAAAAATAATGAACACAAGAATTAATAACGCTGAAGTTAAAAACACAGGTTTACTTACCCGTGGAAAAGGGCCTAAGCGGCCAACTTTTACATGATCCATTTAGTCATCTCAATTTTTGAAGGGGCTCACCTTAACAAGATACTGCACAACTATCAAATCGAATCAGACACTTTGTAACCTTGCTATTGGTCAACAAATAAAAAAATCCTAAGATAACGATGCATCTTAGGATTTCAAATCACAATTGTTATATTGTATTTTTACGTAAAAAAAGAATAAGCTAACTGCCTGATTCATTTCATAAAAACAGTATTAAAGCTGATATATATAATCTGCTAATCACCTTTTACAATTTTAGGTGGTCCTTTTAACAAGTGCTCATCAGCAAGCTCATTGGCTGAATTATGATCTGCGGATTCTTCGGTGATAAAGTGCTGCTGAGCGCGATACAGTATCAAACGATCTCGGCTCAAACCACGAAGTAACGCATACATCATCGCAAATACTACTAAAACAAAGGGTAATCCTGCAACGATAGCCGCTGCTTGTAATGCACTTAGTCCACCAGCAGCAAGCAAAACAGCAGCAATGATACCTTCCGTACTTGCCCAGAATAAACGCTGGATTTTTGGTGGGTTGGTATCACCACCTGCGGTCAACATATCAATCACAAAGCTTGCTGAATCGGATGAAGTCACAAACCAAAGGACAATCATAACGACAATCATTAAGGTGACTGGTTGTGCCAATGGATAAAATTCAACCAATTTAAAAATTGCACTACCAAAATCCGTTTGCACGGCTTCTACCAATCCTGGGCTGGCCATAGCGGGATCAATAGCAGCTAAGAGCTCCATATGGATAGCAACGCCACCGAAAGTGGTGAACCAAAAAAACAGAATCAGCATGGGAATCAATAAGACACCCAATATAAACTCACGAATAGTACGACCACGACTGATACGCGCGATAAATACGCCAACAAACGGCGCCCAACTTACCCACCATGCCCAATAAAATATCGTCCATGATGACTGCCAATTTTCTTGACCTTCATACGATTCACCCCACAGACCTAGCGGTACAACTACCGAAAGATAATTGCCAACATTTTCAAGATAGCTATCAAAGATAAAAAGCGTCGGCCCTAAGATGACCATAAACCCGAGTAGGATTGCCGTCAGTCCGATATTAATATCGCTCAAGCGCTTAATACCTTTGTCTAGGCCCATCATGACGGAAAAAGCAGCTAAAATAGTAACGAAAACAATCAGACCGATCTGTATCGTTAGGTTATTAGGAACACCAAATAGTCGCTCAAGTCCTGAATTAATCTGCATAACGCCAAGACCAAGCGACGTTACCACACCAAACATCGTACCAAATACCGCTAAGATATCAACGGCATGTCCCCACGAGCCATAGATTTTTTTGCCCAATAGAGGATAAAGCGTTGAACGAATCGATAACGGCAAGCCACGGCGAAAATGAAAATAAGCCAAAGACAATGCAACAATCGCGTATAGCGCCCATGCATGTAAGCCCCAATGCAAGAATGTAAAATTTATGGCTTGCTTAGCGGCTTCTATCGTTTCCGCTTCTCCGAGTGGTGGTGCCATAAAGTGATACAAGGGCTCAGCCGTTCCCCAATATACCAGTCCAATACCAATACCAGCAGAGAACAACATCCCTATCCATGAGAACAAACTGTACTGTGGCGTCTCAGTTTGTGCACCTAGACGAATATCGCCATAACGGCTCATCGCGAGATAAATACAAAGCAACAATGCTAAATTTACTAAAATAATAAATAACCAGCCGAACTTATCCGTAATAAAGTTCTGCAAAAAGCTAAATAACACACCAGCGGTTTCAGTAAAGAAAGCACCAAAGATAATAAATCCAATAATAAGTAGCGCTGAAGTAATAAACACAGGTTTACTTACCCGTGGAAAAGGGCCTAACCTGCCAACTTTTACATGATCCATTTGTTTGTTAGCCTTAGTTTTTTAGGAAGAATACCTTAACAAGATACCTCTCAACTATCAAATCTAATTAGCTATTTACGTTTTTCTTATTGACAGAAATAGACCAAAACCATTTAGCAGCCTAACCTACAATAGTGCAAACGCTTGGAAAGTCGAAGAGCAATGGCTACTAATCACTACTGCGGAATCAATTGTAATAATCCACTATTATCGCCATCTTCTAATACCCAAACTTGTCCATCTACATTTAACACACTACGAATACGCTCGCCCATATCATAGCGATAGCGCTCAGTCGCGTGGCTATTTTCATCAAAATCGACGACTATCAGCGCTTTAGATGATAAGCCACTAATGAGCGCATTACCTTGCCACGCTGGGAAATCATTATATTGTCCAGCGTTATAAATACTCATCGAGGACGGCGATATCACTGGCGTCCAACTAATTTTGGGCGACGTAAACTCAGGACGCGTCTCATGGTCAGGAATATCAGTGCCTGTATAGTTACGCCCATTTGAGACGCTTGGCCAGCCGTAGTTATGACCTTTTTCAATCAGATTAAATTCATCACCGCCCCGTGGTCCCATCTCATGCGCCCAAAGCCTACCTTTTTCATCGAACGCCATACCCAATACATTACGATGTCCTATACTCCAAAACTGCGCGGCAATGTCATTGCTATTATCTACAAAAGGATTGTCTGCTGGAACAGAACCGTCAGGGTTTAGGCGTACTATTTTACCCAGATTTACACTCATGTCTTGTGCTGGTGTTTTTTCTTGGCGCTCGCCTGAACTGATATATAAATATTTTCTGTCAGGCGAGAAAAGCAAGCGATGACTATAATGCCCCTGCCCTTTTACTTTCGGTATTTGCTCCCAAATGGGCGTAAGATCCTGCAAACGTGGCGTGGCTGTATCCAATCCTATCAATGTCGCTTTGATGACTTTAGCGCCAAATTTATTATTATCAGTGTCATTCCCTGCTTCAACGTAGCTCATATAGACATGATTAGAAGTAGCAAAATCTGGTGCAAAAACGATATCGCCAAGACCACCTTGCCCACCATAAGCCACTTTCGGGATACCACTGATGGCTGTCTTGGCACCTGTTGCCGTATCAACAATGAATAACTCGCCTGTCTTCTGGGTGACAAGTAATTTAGGGGGCTCATTATTAACGGTAGGTAATGCTGTCATTGCCCAAGGTTCATCAAACGTGGCAATTTTCTTGGTGATAAAGGTGGGTTTTTCGGTACTTGCTAGCGATTCACTAGCAGAGGCTTGCCCTTCTTTATAGTCTGTCAGGTCTTCATGGGTATTGACGGCAGTTTGATTGGAGCAAGCAGGAGCACTAAACAGCAGTGCGCTGATCATTATCGGTAACATTAATGGCGTGCTTAGGTGCTGCATACTGATGATCGTCATTTTGTCGTCTCCGTAACTGTTGATGTCTTATTCCTAGTGCTTAGTTTTTAGTGCTTAGTTTTTAGTGCTTAGTTTATTTATAACATAGTCAAAGCACTCAAACCGTAAATAATAATAGCGCATAAAAAAACCCCTTACCTGCCTGTAGAAAAAATAGGCAAGTAAGAGGTTGGTTTTAAACCACTGTCAGTTAGGGTTAGATATTAATTCATGCTACGTTTCTCAAACACCAACTTATCATCTGCGCCGACATCGACTTTGATGATGTCTCCTGCGCCAAAATCACCAGCCAATAGCTTCAATGACAATGGGTTTTCAATTTCCTGCTGGATCGCACGTTTTAGTGGACGTGCGCCATAGACAGGATCATAACCAATCGCAACCAGTTTGTTCATCGCATCAGCTGATAATTCAATATCCATCTCACGCTCATGCAAGCGCTGACGTAAGCGATCCAACTGAATCGCAGCAATACCTGACATCTGCGACATACCGAGCGGATGAAATACCACAATCTCATCGATACGGTTGACAAACTCTGGGCGGAAATGCTGCCCAACTGATTCCATCACCTCAGCTTTGATGTCTTCGTAACTTTCACCGACCATCTCTTGGATTTTGTGCGAACCCAAGTTACTGGTCATAATGATGACCGTGTTTTTGAAGTCCACCACACGACCCTGTGAGTCCGTTAAGCGACCATCGTCCAATACTTGTAGCAAGATATTAAACACATCAGGGTGCGCTTTTTCAACTTCATCAAACAAAATCACACTATAAGGCTTACGGCGTACCGCTTCCGTTAATGCACCACCTTCTTCGTAGCCCACATAACCTGGAGGCGCACCCACCAAACGACTGACACTGTGCTTCTCCATATACTCACTCATGTCTATACGAACAATCGCATCTTCAGAGTCGAATAAGAAGTTCGCCAGTGACTTGGTCAACTCAGTCTTACCGACACCCGTTGGTCCTAAGAATAAGAACGAACCTGAAGGGCGATTCGGATCAGACAAACCAGCACGGCTACGGCGTACCGCATTGGCGACCGCTTCGACTGCTTCATCTTGACCGATGACACGTTCATGGAGCTTTTCTTCCATCGCTATCATCTTATCACGCTCGCCTTGCATCATTTTACTCACAGGAATACCTGTTGCTGCCGCTACGACTTCGGCAATTTCATTATCCGTGACTTTGTTACGTAGCAGTTTTACACCACTACCTTCGCCTGTCTGCTCTTTTTGTTCTGCCAAGTCAGACTCAGTAATGCGGCGCTCTAGCTGCGGAATCGTTTCATACTGCAGCTTACTCATGGTCTCGTAATCACCTTCACGACTGGCTTTGTCATAGGCGATACGCGCTTTATCCAGCTCGTCTTTTAGCTGCTGACTGCCTTTGACCAAGGCTTTTTCTGCTTGCCAAATCTCATTAAGGTCAGCGTACTCTTTTTCTAGCTCTTCAATTTGTGCATCGAGCACTTTACGCTCGGCTTGCGCACCAGCGTCTTCTTCATTTTTGAGCACTTCGCGCTGCATTTTCAACTGAATCAAGCGACTATCAAGCTTACCTAAGGCTTCAGGCTTGCTGTCCATCTCCATACGTAAACGACTTGCCGCTTCATCAATCAAATCAATCGCTTTATCTGGCAGTTTGCGATCGGTAATATAACGATGGCTCATCCGCGCAGCAGCAATAATCGCGCTGTCTTGGATATCAACACCGTGATGCAGCTCATAACGCTCTTTTAGACCACGCAAAATCGCAATGGTGTCTTCGACCGTTGGCTCATCGACCAGTACTTTTTGAAAACGACGCTCAAGAGCCGCATCTTTTTCGATGTACTGACGATATTCATCGAGAGTTGTCGCACCGACACAGTGTAGCTCACCACGCGCAAGCGCAGGTTTTAGCATATTACCGGCATCCATCGCACCATCGGCTTTACCAGCACCTACTAAAGTATGCAACTCATCGATAAATAAGATGACATTGCCTTCTTGCTTTGATAAGTCGCTGAGTACCGCTTTGAGTCGCTCTTCAAACTCACCACGGAATTTTGCACCCGCAATCAATGAGCCCAAATCTAACGACAACACCTCTTTGCGGCGTAGTCCTTCTGGCACCTCACCATTGATGATTTTTTGTGCCAAACCTTCAATGATAGCCGTTTTACCAACACCTGGCTCACCAATCAGTACGGGGTTATTTTTGGTACGACGTGACAGCACTTGAATGGTACGACGAATCTCTTCATCGCGACCAATCACAGGGTCAAGCTTACCAAGTTCCGCCTGCTCAGTTAAGTTAATCGTATATTTATTCAGCGCATCACGCTGATCTTCAGCATTTTGATTATTCACAGTATCATCACCTCGCAATTGCTCAATGACTGTTTTTAATTTACTCGCTGTTACGCCCGCACTCTCAAATATCTTTTTGGTTTCGCCTTGCTCAGCGAGCGCCAACATCACCCATTCAGTGGCGATAAAATCATCGCCTTCTTTTTGCGCTTGACGGTCTGCCAAGTTCAAAATTTTAACCGAATTTGGGTTTAAATTCACATCACCTGTTGGCTCACTAATCGTTGCTTGATTGTCGAGTGCCTTTGCTACACCATTCTTTAGCGCAGGGATAGACGCGCCTGCTTGTTGGCAGATAGATAAATTAGACTCATCCTGTAGCAATACTGCAAGCAGATGCACAGGATCAATACCTGTATGGTCACGCCCCAATGCTAGGCTCTGTGCTTCTTGAATGGCTGATTGTAGTTTCTGGGTAAATTTTTCGAACCTCATAATTGTGTCCTTTTATAATTAGTATTATCAGTCAGTGGATGCAACATAAAATACCGAACGCGCAGCATTTAAACATAGCGCTTATCGTCAATTTTATCGTGCTTCAATCACCGTTAGTTGTTATATATATATAGGGTATAACATACAAGATTTCAACCTACTTATGCAAGTTGTCAATCAATATCTATGACTTATTAGTAAATACTGAAAAATAGTAAGATTTTATATAGGTAAAAACCTTACCCATAGCAATGATATTATCACAAACTATCAATAGGCACACTAAGAGAGTATTTCAAGAGGATAAATAAAAAAACAACTAAAAGAGAGGCTTGCTCAACAATGAAAGGCAAGCAAGAGACAGCTATAGCAGAGATTATAATGCGCTGTAGCTGCTAGAAATTTACTACACGATAGTCAGCATTAACATAACACTCATTCTACAATTTCTATCGATGTACCAACCTTAACTGCCGCCATAATCTCATCCATCTCATTATCAGTGACCGCAATGCAACCATCGGTCCAATCACGTTGTTGGTTAATCCACGCTAGGTGACCGAAGCCGTTCATCTGCCCATGAATCATAATATCGCCACCAGGATGGACGCCGCGTGATCGTGCCCGAGCTTTGTCCGCAGCATTGGGGTAGCTTATATGGATGGAGCGATGGGCAATAGAGTTCTCATTCTTATAATCTAAGATGTACGCCCCCACGGGTGTGCGCTCATCGCCTTGCTGCTGTTTATGACCAACCGGACTATCTCCTAGCGCAATACGATAGGACTTAATGACTTTATCACCACTCAATAGCTGCAAAATACGGTCGGATTTATCGACAAAAACTTTATCGATAACCACCGTACTAGAAATAGGCTGACCATTATTGCCTGTACTTTTTGCATCCGAGGAGGCTGTTTTGACATACCCTATCGCACTGGTGCTCATAATGGTTGTCAGTCCCAGTCCTATCACAACGAACAATCGACGCGGCTTTTTGCTGAAATGTAGAGAAAAAAATGACATGGGCTTTAATAACTCCGTTTGGCGTTAAAGAGTGAAATGGCAACATACCACGCTATCAACTTATCAAAGTACCATACCAGTTTTTGTGAAAATTTCATGGATAACATTAGGGCGTGTCCTCAATTCAATCGTTTACTTTCTAAATGGCCTAAAAATAGCTAGATTTTGCCAAACATCGTCAAATAGCTTATTAATATCTCGATATTATTTGCGCTACTTTCCTTGTTTGATAGCAATTTATCTCATTTTTATCACCATTTTTAAAATGAGGACACGCCCTAGGATCTTTTGAACATAAAAACTTCGTTAATACCATTACACCATACGAATCGCGCCATCTAAGCGAATGACTTCTCCATTGAGATAGGCATTATCAATGATATGCATGACCAACTTGGCAAACTCATTGGGATTGCCCAGACGCTTAGGATAAGGTACGCCCGCCTCTAGTTGTTCGCGCGCTTTTTCAGGGATAGTCTCCATCATCGGTGTGGCAAAGACGCCCGGCGCGATAGTCATGACGCGAATACCATGACGTGCCAGCTCACGTGCTAGCGGTAAAGTCAGACCGACGACACCTGCTTTTGACGATGAATAGCTTGCTTGTCCTACTTGCCCATCGAAAGCGGCAATAGAAGCCGTATTAATAATGACGCCATTATCAGCGTTCTTCTCTACAGAGCTGTCTGCGTTATTGGCATTTGCTACACGCTTTGCAATACTGGCAGCGACCAGACGCGCGACATTAAAAGAACCGACAAGATTAATATTGACGCCGCGACTAAAAGCATCGAGATCCGCTGGGTTATTATCACGGTCCAGCAGCTTTTGCACAACGGCAATGCCCGCACAGTTGATAGATCCTTGTAAGCCGCCAAATTCTTTTTCAGCCGTATCCACAGCCGCTTGCACCTCATCACCACTGGTCACATCACAGCGTGTAAAACGCGCATTGTCACCTAGCTCGTCTACCAGTGCTTGCCCTGCCGATTCATTCAGATCTGCGATGACGACGTTACCGCCTTGATTGACAATAGCACGAACCACTGCCTCTCCCAAACCTGATGCACCGCCTGTGACCAAAAAGCTCTGTTGTTCAATGTTCATAATTATTCCTTTTATTAATATTTTTACTGTTATTTTTATCAGTCATCGATTTTTATCTTAACCTGACGATATGAGTGCATTGCTTCATTAAGCCGCAGACAAACTGCGCAGCAAAAAGCGCTGAATTTTACCACTTGGGGTTTTTGGTAACTCTTTTACAAACTCAACCTCGCGCGGATAAGCGTGAGTTGATAGACGTCTGCGGACTAAGTCTTGAATCTCTTTGGCAATCTCGTCCGTGCCTTCGATACCGTCTTTTAGCACCACATACGACTTAATGGTATGACCACGCACTTCGTCTGGCACTCCAACTGCCGCTGACTCTGCGACTGCCTCATGCTCCAGCACGGTATTTTCAACATCGGTTGGTCCAACGCGGTAACCTGCGGTAATGATAATATCGTCATCACGCCCTGAAAACCAATAGCTGCCATCACTGTGACGCTCAACCACGTCGCCTGTTAAATAGTAATCATCAGCGAAGGCGTCTTTTTCGTTCCAGCTATAACCGCGGAAATAAAACGCGGACGATTGACTGACCACTACGGCAAGCTGTCCTTGCTCGCCATCAGGTAATATATTCATATCATCATCTAACACCACCAATGTGTGCCCCGGTAGCGCCATGCCCATCGAGCCTACTGGACAGTCATGTGCCAATGCATGGTGCTCACAGCAAGTCATTCCTGTCTCGGTCTGTCCGTACTGATCACAAACCTTGCAGCTTAAGTAGGTCTCAACCCAGTTGACCACTTCGGTATTTAAGGTCTCGCCTGCTGAATTGGCACAGCGCAGTGATAGTTTAGCCTCATTATCATTACTATTGTCATTGTGAGCAGCTTCAAACACGCCACTCGATTTCATCATACGAAATGCAGTTGGCGAGGACGCCAAATTGCTAATTTTATGGCGTACCATAAAGTCGCGGGTATTAGCAGCGTCAAAGCCCGCTTCATTAAAATACGTTGTTACCCCTAATAACAAAGGTCCTGTAATCGCATAATAAAGACCGTATGCCCAGCCTGGATCAGCCATGTTCCAGTAATTATCATCCACTCGCAAGTCAATCGCATAGCGCATGTAGAGATAAAACGCTGAGAGCGCACTTAGCGGCACACTAACGCCTTTTGATTTGCCAACCGTACCCGAGGTAAACATTTGCAGAAAGGGTGCATCGGTATCTAATGAAACCGCGTCTACCGTTTGCGACTGCGTTGCGACCTTTTCAGCGTAGCTATCATCACCCCAGCTTTGCGCATCTACTTTGCTGCCAACCAGCACCATTTTAGTTTGCTTCGCTAAGTCGTCAAACTTGCCACGATTTTCTTGATTGGTAAAAACCACTTTGGTATTGGCTTTGTCCATCCGATACTTAATCGAATCATAGCCAAAGGCGGTAAATAACGGCTGATAAACCGCGCCGATCCGCCAAGTCGCGAGTACAATGGTGAGCAGCTCAGGAGTGCGAGGTAACATGGTCGCTACTTGGTCACCAACTTGTACGCCATAAGACAACAATAAATTGGCGACTTGTGCGCTTGCCTTATCAAGCTCAGCAAAGCTCATGCGCGTTACATTGCCCGACGTATCTTCATGCACCAGTGCAATATTATCACCGCGACCATCACGCACATGACGACCACAACATGCCATATAAGCATTCAAGCGATCGTCTAAATGCTCGCCAAATATCTCTGTTAATAGCGCGTTCATATCAAAGTTATGATAGTAATCGCTGTAGCTCATCGGCGGGTGTGCAGTATGATTTGAAGCGGTATTTACGAATGATGGGTCGGAAGAAGAGGTGTTCATAAGCTAATCCTTTAGCAATAGCAGGTAACGGGCGAAATAAGAGAATTGTCAGCAGAAAAACAGGCATATCCTAGCAACTGTTCTTTCTGCTTGTTCGCACATATCAATGTGCATAGACTCTATTAGTAACGCATTTTAATATTTATTTCAATACATAACGTATCATTTTTATAATTCAATCACAAACTCTTGATGGAACTTTATTTCAAAGCACTCAGCAGCCACTTAAAAATCCCAGCAGCGCCTTTTCTTCATAACTTTGATGCTGTTTAGTACGTCCACGGCGCGCTTGTTTATAAGATTCAAAGAACTGCCCCGCCAAAAAGCGCTCTATAATAATGGGATTAATATAAGATATTCGGCAGACAGCAGGGGTATTGCCCAGCTCATCAGCGACACTTTTTACCATAACAGTCACCAGTTGCTGACGTTCTTTGCTCTCAGGTTCACTGGATAAAATTGCTTTGCCAGACTTGGTTTGTAGCTCATCATAAAGGTAGCTTGCTGCCAGCACACTGGCCATCCAAGTACGAAAGTCCTTTGCGCTATATAAATTACCGCTATACATCTCACTGTCACGACCATGACCGCTAGTATGCGTGCGTAGATAGTCGTTGATATCGCTACTGTCGACGACTTGTTTATGACCCTTGTCATCCAAATATTTAAAAATCTGATAACCAGGTAACTCAGAACATGCCTGTACAATCTCAATCAAACGCTCATCTTGCAATTCAATATGATGCTCTTTGGCACTTTTTCCGACAAAGTCAAACGCCAGTCCGTTATCGGTTTCGCTCACGTGTTTACTGCGTAAAGTACTCAAACCATAGCTTTTATTGAGCTTGGCATAGCGGCTGTTACCGATACGAATCAATGTCGTTTCTAATAGTTTGACCACTGCTGATAAAACATTTTCACGGGATAATGATTTAGCTTTCGAATCTTTTTCGACTTGTGCACGTAGATTCGGCAATGCTCTAGCGAAGCCTATCATGGCATCGAACTTGGCTTGGTCACGTACGCGATCCCACTCAGGGTGATACAGATACTGTTTTCGTGCTTTGTCATCGCGCCCCGTCGATTGCAAGTGCCCTTTATCATCTTGGCATATCCAAACCTCCGACCACATCGGCGGTATCACTAGCGCATCAAAACGCTGTCGCAACGCTTTGTCTTTGACCGTTTTGCCTGTGGCATCCTTATAAGTAAACCCGCGCCCCCAACGCCTACGCGTAAACCCAAGCTCATCATCACTGACATAGCGCAGATTAGCAAGGCGAGCGAGTTTTTCATAATCATGGCGTATGTCTTGCGTGGTTGTTTGGTCATTTAGCGTCGCCATAATACATACTCGATTGATAAAATAGTTGTTTTAGCATAATGAATTGTGATGGTTTTTGCTGTTTATTTGCCACGAGCAAAGTGTAATTGATGTGTAAAAAAACACGCTTAAAAGGGTTCTAAATAATGAGATTATGAGCCATAATTTGATAACAATAACAATTTAATTTGAATAAAACACAATGAAAAATACTTCTATAAAGATAGCAGCATTATCTAAAGCCGATTACGAATTTTGGTTACCTTTGTGGCAAAACTATCTAAAATTTTATGAGACCAGTTTGCCATCAAGTACCACCCAAAACACGTGGCACAGTTTGCTCGATAGTAACGTGCCGATTTATGGTTTTGGTGCTTGGCAGGACGACAAGTTAGTAGGTATAACCCATGTGATGCTACATCCCAATACTTGGAATATCACTGAATGCTGTTATTTAGAAGATTTATATATCAATGAACAGGTACGCGGACAAGGCGTAGGACGAGTACTGATTGAAAAGGTATATGAGTTCGCTCGTAGTAAAAACTGCAACCGTGTATATTGGACGACACAAGAAGGCAACACCACGGCGCGCAAACTCTATGACGCAATCGCCACTCAAACAGACATGGTGCAATATCGTAAAAACTTATAATGGTTGTCCAATACTTTATGACTCAAATTTATCTCAAAATGCAACCATAAAAAAACGCCAAGCGTTAAACACTTGGCGTTAATCTGTTGACTACTACTCTAAAAATGCTTATTTACCATAAACACATAAATAAGCCGTTTCTACTGCCACTTTTACTTGAAACTTCTGATTGGCTTCAACGGTAAATTGCTCACCTGCATTAAAGGTTTGCCACTCATCACTTTCTGGCAATTTGACCGTCAATGCACCACTGACTACACTCATGGTTTCAAATTCGCTGGTACCAAACTCGTATTCACCAATCTCCATCACGCCAACTGTTGCAGGCTTAGTTGCCGTTTGAAAGGCAATAGAAGTGACTTTATTATCAAAATAACTGTTAACGCTTGGCATAATTTTCCTTAATTAAATATTAGTTACTATTTTATTTTACAATCCTGCTTTTAGACTCGCTTCGATAAACTGATCGAGGTCGCCATCGAGTACTGCACCAGTGTTAAAGGTTTCAACGCCAGTACGCAAGTCTTTGATACGCGAGTCATCAAGTACATAAGAGCGAATTTGACTGCCCCAGCCAACGTCTGACTTGCCATCCTCGACCGCTTGCTGAGATTCCATCCGTTTTTGCATCTCAAGCTCATAAAGCTTAGCGCGTAACAACTTCATCGCCGTCGCTTTGTTCCCATGCTGGCTACGCTCATTCTGACAAGTGACCACCACGCCACTTGGCTCGTGGGTGATACGTACCGCAGAATCGGTCGTGTTCACATGCTGACCACCCGCACCCGATGAGCGATAAGTATCAATACGCAAATCTGCTGGATTGATGTCAATCTCGATATTATCATCAATTTCAGGCGATACAAAAACGGCAGCAAACGAGGTATGACGACCGTTATTGCTATCAAATGGCGATTTACGGACTAAGCGATGCACGCCGATTTCGGTACGTAACCAACCAAAAGCATAATCCCCTTTAATCTCAATCGTTGCTGATTTAATACCAGCCACGCTACCAGAAGATACCTCAATGACCTCAACTTTGAAACCATGCGATTCCGCCCAGCGGGTATACATACGCAACAGCATCTCCGCCCAATCCTGCGCTTCGGTGCCGCCACTACCCGACTGGATATCTAAGTAGCAGTTATTAGGATCCATCTCACCGCTGAACATGCGACGGAATTCTAAATCAGCAACGCGTTTCTCCGCATTGTCGAGCTCTGCTTGCACATCCGCCAGCAAGGATTCATCCTCTGCTTCTACCGCCAGCTCCAGCATGGTAGACGCATCTTCCAATGTGCTCTCAAGCGACACCACAACATCGATGACGCCATCAAGCTGGCTTTTTTCTTTATTAATTTTAGTCGCACGCTCTGGATCATTCCATAGCTCGGGGTTTTCTAACTCTAAATTGACTTCTTCTAAGCGTTCTTGCTTACCATCAAAGTCAAAGATACCTCCGCAAGTCCTGCCCACGCTCTGATAAATCTTTGATTCGTTCTTGATACGGATTGATTTCCATAAAGGTTCCTGTTTTTTTTAAATAAATATCTAACGGCTGTGCCGTCATTTTAAATGAGATTGAGGCTAAATAGTTGACTAATTATTACTGCCAATATATTAAATAATATTAAACAACCTAAATCGACCAATCCTCTACTGCCCAGTGATGCGCTAACGCATGTGCATGTAATGCATCATCCGGCGACACACAAATTGCCACATCTGCCCATTTAAGCAACGGAATATCGTTTTTAGAATCTGAATATGCGTAGGTTTTTTCAAAGGTCACGCCAGCCAATTGCTGCTTATTCACCCATTTATCTAGATGATATATCTTACCTTCTTTAAAATTGGGCTTGTCCGCCAACTTACCCGTATAACGCTCATCTTTTATCTCGAGCGGTGTCGATAGCACATTGGCACCTTCGATACCAAAACGCTTGGCAATGGCTGATACTACAAAATCATTGGTCGCAGAAATAATCACCACCTCATGACCTTTTTCAACATGCTGACAGAGCACTTCCATCGCTTTTGGGCGTATGTGTGGCTCAATTTCACTTTTAATATAGTCTTCTCGTAGCTCATGCAATCTATCCATCGGCAAGCTACTCAAAAACTGCGCCACAAATTCATTATATTCCGTCGCATCAAGCGTACCTTCGATATAGTCTTGATAAAACTTTTGATTGGCCGTGCGATATTGCGCTTCATCGACGAGGCCGTGTTTGACTATATACTCGCCCCATAAATAGTCGCTATCGACGTCGAGCAAAGTATGATCTAAATCAAAAAGTGCCAGCTCTTTTGGAGAAAGTTGTGCTTGTGTTGCCTGCATAATGAGACCTTATTATTGTTTGTTGAAGGACAGAAATACAACTGGTTTTTAATAACTTCCGCTTTGGAGATAGATAATGATATGAAAAAATTTCTCAATAATTTTTAGTGAATGCTACTGCTTACCAAACAAAATTATGGTAAATTTATTTATATAACTTGTGGTTAGGCTGTGCCCTCAATCTGAACGAAAGTGCCTAAATGGTGCTAAAAATGGTGATACGCCCTAGTATCTGTTTTGCTTACTTCATCATAAAAATAGAGAATCGCATGGAAACGCCTGATGTCAAAAATGTTTTGCCAAGTAAAACGCGTCGCCCTGCCCGTTCGATCAAAGAAATCAGACAACGTCAGCTGGGTAAAAGCTATCAATCACCTTTGGACCGTATACTATATGCGTTCTTAAATGGTTTGATGTATGGTGCTGGTGGTTTACTGATTGATCTTGCTATTGTGGTTATTCGCTCAATAGCTGGTATAGGTAATGGCGACGTTTTCTGGTTATTCACCCCATTTATGTTGGTTGTGGGCGCAATCATGGGTTTTATTGTTGGTAAAAATGCTGGTGCTGAGAGCGTCAATGCGCTCAACATCAACGAAACAACCAATCATAACGCTTACCTTAATGACTACTCTATACGCCATGATATTTTTCGCGGACTGATTATTGGTATTATCATTTTTGCCATTATTTGGCTGGTCATGATGCTGATGACATAAAGAACCTCTATATAAGGCGCGTTTGCATCATTTGCATAAACATAGAGAGTAGATCAATATCAGACAGTTCACTTATGTTTTATAAACTTGTTCTCAATCAGGCATCGCTACTTCTGTTAAGCCTGTTTTAAATTTTTGACAACGTTCCGCATAGTGTAGCGCCGACAGTTTTAACATTGCTGCTTGCTCATCCGTTAAGGTTTTGACCACCTTGGCAGGTGCGCCCATGACGAGTGAATTGTCTGGAATCACTTTGCCTTCTGTGACAAGGGCTTTGGCACCAATGATACAATTTTTACCAATTTTGGCATTATTTAATACCACCGCACCAATACCAATCAAGCTATTATCACCGACTTCGCAGCCGTGCAGCATCGCTAAATGACCAATAGTGACATAGTTGCCGATTTTAACCTCAATGCCTGCATCAGTATGAATAACGCTGTTTTCTTGCACATTACTATAATCGCCGATGTAAATGCGCTCATTGTCACCGCGAATCACCGCACCGAACCACACGTTAGCCTGATGACCCAAATAGACATCGCCTATCACTCGTGCTGAGTCTGCGACCCAACCATGAAAAGGTACCGCGAATTCGGGCACCTTGTCTAAATATTGATAAATCATAACGGCTCCTTGTTATATATAGTAATGAAATAGGTCAGTCATGAAAATTAGTCATGAAAGCGAATCATAAAGACCAGATATCTCGATTTGCTGTCCATTGTGGCAAAGCCAAAAGGGAAAATCCAGCGCTATTAAGGGCTAATAATTAAAGGCATACTTTTCAATCTAAAAATCGGCTGGCTATCTGCGGGCAGATTGTATATAATGCGCAAAATCTGTGCCTAAGCGAGCGGACATGATGCAAGTTACCTATTCACTATCTAGTGGGTTTTGTAGTTTCCATCAATAATGTCTTCTCGCTTTTTTGTGGGAAAATTTTGGGTTTAGGTGTTTTTTAGTATCCATTAATAGCAATTTTTTCGATACAAAAAGCCGCGTTCAATCCAAAATTTCATCATAAAAAATTATGGCACTCACTAATAACAGCGGAGGCAAACCTTGAATTCATCGGCAGAAATACAAGCAATTTTGGCATTAGCAGACGGTACGATTTTTCGCGGTGTGAGTATCGGCAGTCTCGGTCATCGTGTCGGTGAGGTGGTGTTTAATACAGCCATGACAGGGTACCAAGAAATCCTAACGGATCCAAGCTACGCGCGTCAGCTCGTGACCCTAACCTATCCGCATATCGGCAATACGGGCACCAACGCTGAAGATGTCGAATCTGGTAACGGCCATCAAGTATGGGCAGACGGTCTTATCATCCGTGATGCAACGATGGTCACCTCAAACTTCCGTAACTCAGAATCATTAAGCGATTATTTATCACGTAACGATACCGTTGCAATCGCTGAGATTGATACCCGTCAATTGACTCGTCTACTACGTGATAAAGGCGCACAAAATGGCTGTATTATGACCGCCTCAGACGGCGAGACAATCAGCGCTGCTGACGAGCAACAAGCCATCAAATTGGCACAAGAATTTGCTGGTATCGAAGGCATGGACTTGGCAAAAGAATGCTGTACTAAAGAGACGTTCGAATGGACAGCAGGTACGTGGGATTTATCAGATACCCTACTTAACCGTGATGCCATTGGCAGCCATGATAGCGGTACAGGCGGCTTCTTTAAGCAACTCGGCACTCACATCGATTCTAAATACAATGTCGTCGCTTATGACTTTGGTAGCAAAACCAATATCTTGCGTATGCTGGTTGACCGCGGCTGTCATGTAACCGTCGTTCCTGCACAAACGCCTATCGCAGATGTGCTGGCGATGAACCCAGATGGTATCTTTTTATCAAACGGTCCTGGCGACCCTGCAGCCTGCGACTATGCTATCGATGCCGTACGTCATATCATTGAAAAAACTGATGTGCCAACCTTTGGCATCTGTTTAGGTCATCAGTTGATTGGTCTAGCTAGCGGCGCCAACACCATTAAAATGAAAACCGGTCATCACGGCGCCAACCATCCAGTTCAAGACTTAGCAGCTGGCACGGTTATGATTACCAGTCAAAATCATGGTTTCGCGGTTGATGAAGACACGCTACCAGACAACGTTAAATCTACCCATCGCTCATTATTTGACGGCACCAACCAAGGTATCGAGCTGACTAACAAGCCAGTCTTTAGCTTCCAAGGTCACCCAGAAGCCAGCCCAGGTCCGCATGATTGTGCGCCACTGTTTGATAAGTTTGCAGATATGATGGCAAAGGCTAAAGCTTAAGCTTAAGCAGTTAATCAGTTTTTAAGTATCAGTCATTAGCACACAATAAGTATTCGTTATACAGCTTAGATCACGCATGATGGTTTAAGCTGAGCCACGCAAAATATCATTTTATTAAAGTATTGTTTTATTAAAATATAGCACTGTTCAAATACGATTTTAGCCGAATATAAATCAATTAAAATATCATACTAACGAAGGTAGCCCTAACTATGCCAAAACGTATCGACATAAAAAGCATTCTTATCATAGGCGCAGGTCCTATCGTCATCGGTCAAGCATGTGAGTTTGATTATTCGGGTGCACAGGCCTGTAAAGCGCTAAAAGAAGAAGGCTATCGCGTCATCTTGGTCAACTCAAACCCTGCGACTATCATGACTGACCCTACCATGGCGGACGCGACTTATATTGAGCCAATTACTTGGCAGACCGTTGAGCAAATCATTGCTAAAGAACGCCCTGACGCCATCTTGCCAACCATGGGTGGCCAGACCGCTCTAAACTGTGCCTTAGAATTAGACAAGCATGGCGTCTTGACCAAATATAACTGCGAATTGATTGGGGCGACCAAAGACTCTATCGAGATGGCAGAAGATCGCAACTTATTTGATAAAGCCATGAAGCGTATCGGCCTTGAATGCCCACGCGCTGAAACTGCTGAAACCATGGAAGAAGCGTTTGCGACCCAAGAAAAAATGGGCTATCCCTGTATCATTCGTCCGTCATTTACGATGGGTGGTTCAGGCGGCGGTATCGCATATAACCGTGACGAATTTATCGAGATTTGTGAGCGCGGTTTTGATTTATCGCCAAACCATCAATTGCTGATTGATGAATCATTAATCGGTTGGAAAGAGTATGAGATGGAAGTGGTTCGTGACAAAAACGACAACTGCATCATCATCTGTGCGATTGAGAACTTTGACCCAATGGGTGTGCACACTGGCGACTCAATCACGGTTGCGCCAGCACAAACTTTGACCGACAAAGAATACCAAATCATGCGTAATGCCTCATTGGCAGTACTGCGTGAGATTGGTGTAGAAACCGGCGGCTCAAACGTTCAGTTCGGTATTAACCCTGATACTGGTCGTATGGTCGTCATCGAGATGAATCCACGTGTGTCACGCTCATCAGCATTGGCGTCAAAAGCCACTGGTTTCCCGATTGCTAAAATCGCGGCGAAATTAGCCATTGGTTACACGCTAGATGAATTGCAAAATGACATTACAGGTGGCAAAACGCCAGCCAGCTTTGAGCCTGCGCTTGATTATGTGGTCACAAAAATTCCACGTTTTAACTTTGAAAAGTTCCCACAAGCAGATAGTGTTCTATCAACCCAAATGAAATCGGTTGGTGAAGTGATGGCGATTGGTCGTAACTTTCAAGAGTCGATGCAAAAAGCATTACGTGGTATGGAAACTGGCAATGATGGTTTTGATGAGCAAATTGACTTATCGAAAGTTAGCATTGAAAAGGCACGTAGCGAAATCACCAATCGCTTAACCATTCCAACGCCTGAACGCATTTATTATATTGCCGATGCTTTCCGTATCGGTATGAGCGTCGATGAAGTATTCAACTTAACCAAAATCGATCCATGGTTCTTGGTACAAATCGAAGATATCGTGAAAACTGAAGCTCAAGTCAAAGCGTTAGGTTTTGGTGGTTTAACTGAGAAGAACTTACGTAGCTTTAAGCGTAAAGGCTTATCAGATTTACGTTTAGCAAAACTCCTTGGTGTCTCACAAAAGCAACTACGCAAAAAACGTTGGGATTTAAACGTTTATCCAGTCTATAAACGCGTCGATACCTGCGCGGCAGAATTTGCCACCAGCACCGCCTATATGTACTCAACCTACGATAGCGAATGTGAAGCCAACCCAACGAATAACAAGAAAATCATGGTCATCGGTGGCGGTCCTAACCGTATCGGTCAAGGTATCGAATTTGACTATTGCTGTGTACACGCTGCTCTTGCGATGCGTGCAGATGGCTATGAAACCATCATGGTCAACTGTAACCCAGAAACGGTTTCAACCGATTATGACACCTCAGACCGTCTATACTTTGAGCCAATCACGTTAGAGGACGTACTAGAAATCGTCCGTATCGAAAACCCTGATGGCGTGATCGTACAATTCGGTGGTCAAACACCGTTGAAACTGGCTCGCTCTCTTGAAGCCGCTGGTGTAAAAATCATTGGTACTAGCCCTGATGCGATTGACCGTGCTGAAGACCGTGAGCGTTTTCAACATATGATTCAGCAATTGAACCTTGTCCAACCAACCAATGCCTTAGCGACCAGCTTAGAAGATGGCTTGGTTAAAGCAAAAGATGTTGGTTATCCACTAGTCGTACGCCCATCATATGTCCTTGGTGGCCGCGCGATGGAAATCGTCTATAACGAAGATGAGCTAAGACACTACTTGCGTACGGCGGTTCAAGCATCGAACGAAGCGCCCGTCCTACTAGATCGCTTCTTAGACGATGCAATCGAAGTCGATGTAGACTGCGTTAGCGACGGTACAGACGTCGTGATTGGCGGTATCATGCAGCATATCGAACAAGCTGGCGTGCACTCTGGTGACTCAGCCTGTTCATTGCCACCTTACTCATTGTCTGATGAGCTGTGCGATGTGATGCGCGCGCAAACGGTCGCCATGGCAAAAGAGCTTGGTGTTGTCGGCTTAATGAACGTACAGTTTGCGGTAAAAGGTGAAACAATTTATATCTTAGAAGTGAACCCTCGCGCTGCCCGTACCGTGCCGTTTGTCTCTAAATGTATTGGTACTTCTTTAGCGCAAATCGCGGCACGCTGCATGGCTGGCACCTCATTGAAAGACCAAGGCTTTACCACTGAAATCGTTCCAGCATTCTATGCCGTCAAAGAAGCAGTATTCCCGTTTGCTAAATTCCCTGGCGTTGACCCAATCTTGAGCCCTGAGATGAAATCAACAGGTGAAGTAATGGGCGTCGGTAAAACCTTTGGCGAAGCATTTTATAAAGCCATTATCGGTAGTAATGAGCGTCTGCCAGGTCTACCGACCGAAGGCGAAACCAAAACTGTCTTTATCTCAGTACGTGATAGTGACAAAGCACAAATCGCCCCTATCGCTCGCCAGCTTGTCGAATTTGGTTTTAACATTGTATCAACCACTGGTACGCAAAAAATATTGAGCGACGCCGGTATTGAGTGCAAGCAAATTAATAAAGTTACCGAAGGTCGCCCGCACATCGTCGATGCCTTGAAAAATGGTAAAATCGACCTTATTATCAATACCACTGAAGGCAAACAGGCACAAGAGGATTCATTCTCTATCCGCCGTAGCGCCTTGCAAGGTAAAGTGTTTTATGTGACGACTTTAGGGGCGGCAGACGCGGTTTGTAAATCTTATGCCATTGACCTACCGTTTGAGGTCTATAAGCTACAAGATTTGCACGAACAAGCAAAGACTATTACTTAGCTCTATTGACTTAGCAGCATAATTTCAGTAGATTAAGCATAACGGCAACGCTTGTTTAACAGCGGATGCAAAACTTGTTGTCGATTTTTATATAACAATAGGGCTTTAAAAAAACGTACGGCTTAAAAAAGCAGTACTTTAAAAAAATAAAGTTTTAAAAAGATAGACCTAAAAAGCATAGTGGCTAAACTGCGACTATGCTTTTTATTACGTAAGGTTAAAGTGTCTTGTTTGTCAGTGTATCCATGCTCACAGATAAGCGCGTGTTTGGTTGTTACGCAGTCTAAACCTCATTCTTTTTATATCTTCACATACTCATTGCAACAACACTGACACCATCTCACTATTCACTAAAGAGTAGGAGATGGTGTGGTGTTATTGGTTTAAGGAAAAAACATGCAACGTTATCCCATGACTCCGCAAGGACATGCGGCTCTAGAAGCCGAATTAAAACAGTTAAAAAGTATCGACCGTCCACGCATCACTGCTTCTATCGCTGAAGCCCGTGAACATGGCGATTTGAAAGAAAATGCTGAATATCATGCTGCTCGCGAACAGCAAGGTTTTTGTGAAGCGCGTATCCGTGATATCGAAGCCAAACTTGGCGGCGCGCAAGTGATTGATCCTGCAACATTGCCAAAAGATGGTCGTGTGATATTCGGCGTGAGCGTCGTTATCGAAAACATGGACACCGAAGAAGAAAAACAATACAAAATCGTTGGTGATGATGAAGCGGACTTTAAAGCGGGTAAAATCTCAGTCAATTCACCGATCGCACGTGGTTTGATTGGTAAGTCTGAAGGCGATGAAGCGCGTATTGAAACGCCAAAAGGCGTGGTCGAATACGAAATCATGAAAGTGATTTACGATTAATTTTTCTTATTTGAGAAATATCTGGATAGAAAGCCTTTGATAGCAATTCTTTGATAAATAAAAAGCTTTTGATGACAGCAGTATTTTAACGCGAATCAGCTGGAAATTTGCTTAGCAAATGAGCGTAGAAAGTAGTACACAACCTCATTATGAATAGAGCAGAAGTTACACAACGCTGCTTTTTTAGTCTGTTTGTTTTAGCGCATAATTGCTCGAGTATAGATGCTGAGCCTTGTGATGATTACAAGTGTTTCATGATAAGCATTAGACATCAGTGCTTAACAACTGACTAAAATAATGATGGAGAGATAGCGAACGTTGGCTATCATTAGTATCTTTACCCTCGTTATTTGACATGGTTTACATGCTCATTTGACGGGGGTTTTTCTTTTCTAGGTGTTGTTTTCTAAGCGTTATTTTTTACGCTTTGCTTTCTGCTACTACATTAGCGGCTTTATTTACTGTTATCTTAAAGGAATCTATTATGACCATACACATCGATATGCCAGCGTTACTGACTATAAATAAGAAGGCATTTACCCAGCATAACCTCGTCAAAAAAAGCATGATAAGCACTTCTATTCCAACAATCTTAGCAGGCGCTTTATTGATGGTATCTACCGCACATGCTGCGCCTGAAATCGCCATCACTTCGTCTGCTGGTAGTAGCACTACCGTCGTTGAGCAGTATTCTGACGGTAAAACCGCAACCATTACAGCGATACCACACGGCATCACTATGCAAGACGGCATGCCTTATGCTGTGACTCAAGTAACTAACGTTCCACGCTATACGGTTCGCCAAGTAGCCAGTAATGGTGCGAGCAATACGGTCGTCACCCAAGGCAGCACCACGGTTACGAGCGTACCTGTGACTAACCAGGTCACCAATCAAACCAGCAAGGTTGATGTCATAGCCGTGCCGACGACTAGCGTGACGCAAGTATTGCCTGTGACGACGGCTACCCAATTGCCAGTCATCAATACGCCAACGACAACCGTAGTAACGAACCAACCTGCAACGACGCAAATAGTATCTACGTCTTTAGATGCTCTGCAACTGACCCCGACCTTTAGTACGCCTGACGTGGTGAATGCACAAACCAAAGTGATGAAAATATTAAAAAATAAAGATGGTCGCGAAGTGGCTGTACCTGCGAACCATATCGCACCTGGCGACATCATCGAATACCACACCACTTATACCAATACCACGGCACAACCCGTCACTGACATCAATGCCATGGTGTCACTGCCAAATGGCGTGCAATTAGTATCATTGAATAGCCCTCTACCAACGCTTGCGACAACAGGCGGCGACAGTTATCAGACTATCCAACAAGTTGGCAATACTGTAGTCATCACGGAAAATTACTCTGGACTCAAATGGAACTTGGTAGATCTTCCTGCTAACGCACCGCAAACGGTTGTTATACGTGCGAAGGTTCAGTAAAAATTAGATCTGAAAGTTTAGATTTGAAAGTATTGTTATTTAATTAATCTTAAAATTAGTAAAAGGTCTTGCCGGCTAATTTCTTAGTCAGCAAGACCTTTTTGATGAGTGTACCTTATTCCTTAACAACCAACCTTTTGCTATAGTGCAATTAATTCAAAACAAGTATCTGGTCATTATTTCCATGTATAAATTTACTCCTCTCTATGCATTGGTTTTTATTATTTATAGCTGTATTTTTAGTTCTATATCTTGGGCTGAAGCTGCCGAACCAGAATTTGACGCTAGCTTTTATATGTCGAAAATTTGTACTGCATATATAACTAAGAACGATAATGAATTTTGCGATGATGGTT
Organism: Psychrobacter sp. Ps4; assembly: GCF_022129285.1. NCBI lineage: Bacteria > Pseudomonadati > Pseudomonadota > Gammaproteobacteria > Moraxellales > Moraxellaceae > Psychrobacter > Psychrobacter sp. Ps4. The sequence continues at coordinate 29,412 of NZ_JADQAK010000010.1, read as the reverse complement.
ATATCCTTAAAAGCGAAACGTTAAATAATGGCGAAGTAATAGAAACCGTGCTTATGAATGGAATAGGTCATTACGGCTGGAACCATACTTCGCTCAAAAAAATCGATAAAGATACTTATCATGTCTATATCGGCTGTGGCAACCCGTGCGGTGCTAATATGCTATTTGGTCGTGGCGGCAAGGAGCAATACTTTGGCCGTTATTTCACCTTTGACCTAAACAGTCGGTGTAGCGTTGGATATAATAATGATAAACAATTATGGACGGCTAGCCGATTTTTTTCAGATAAAGAAATCGATTTTCCTTCGACCTATGACCCAGACGCTTTTGCAGCTTACCCCAAGTACAACGTCGAGTTTGACAAAAAAGGACGTCTCATTGTCAAAGAATACTTCTCAGAAGAAGTGGTTCAAACGTTGCCTAATCCCTGCTCTCATAATTAAAAAAATTTCATAAATAGCACGACAACAGTTGTCGCATGAAATAAATATTTCTTCAATAATTCCAGTGACTTACAAGCCTATTTGCTAAAATAGTAGCCAATAAATGAATTGGTAATCTTATGGCCACCATCAATTATGAACGACTACAAGGCAAGCTCAATATTTTAGCGGATGCTGCTAAATATGATGTTTCTTGCTCATCCTCCGCTGGTACGCGCAAAAACCAAGGCGGTGGTCTGGGCGATGCTTCTGCAACTGGTATTTGTCACAGCTATACCGAAGATGGCCGCTGCGTCAGCTTGTTAAAAATCCTCTTAACCAATCACTGTATATACGATTGCGCGTATTGCACCTCACGTAAAAGTAATGACACCCCGCGCGCTGCTTTTAGCGTCGAGGAAGTCGTTGATTTAACCATGCAGTTTTATCGTCGTAATTATATCGAAGGGTTGTTTCTGAGCTCAGGTATCTTTAAAAGTGGCGATTATACGATGGAACGCTTGGTCGAGGTCGCCAAGATATTACGTACCCGTGAGCGTTTTAATGGCTATATCCACCTAAAAACCATTCCGGGTGCATCAAAAGAGTTGCTATTAGAAGCTGGTCTGTATGCTGACCGCTTAAGCGTTAATATCGAGATTCCGACCAAATCAGGTCTAGCACTGCTCGCCCCAGAAAAATCACATGATGAATTAAAAGCACCGATGGAAACGGTTAAAACTGAAATTATTACGATCAAAGAGAGCCGTAAAACCCATAAGAAAGCACCGAAATTTGTGCCAGCAGGTCAAACCAGTCAAATGATTGTTGGCGCGAGTAACGAGACTGACTTGCAAGTAATTCAGTTATCGAGTCATTTTTATAAACAGTATGATTTAAAACGCGTTTACTATTCTGGCTATGTGCCGATGCTATCTGACAGTCGCCTGCCCGCGATTGGAACGCCAGTGCCGATGATACGTGAAAACCGTCTGTATCAAGCGGATTGGCTGATGCGTTTTTATGGCTTTGGCGCGCATGAAATCGTTGAACCTGACTCGCCATTTTTAGACTTAGACTGCGACCCAAAGCTTGCTTGGGCAATCCGCCACCGTGAGCATTTTCCGGTTAATATTCAAACCGCAAGCTATGAGATGATTGTGCGTATCCCGGGCATTGGTACTAAGACGGCTAAAAAGATAGTAAAGGCGCGCAAGTTTAATCAGTTGACGCTTTATCATCTCAAAAAAATGGGCGCGGCGGTCAATCGCGCCAAATACTTTATCGCAACTACCGGAAAAAACGAACATTTAGCGCATTTAACGCGTGATAACTTCCGGCAATATGTATTGGCACAGACGCAGACCAAGTATAAAGACCAGCGTAATGGGCAAATAGCTTTGTTTTAAGCATCAAGATTATTTATAAAGTGAGCCACCACTATTAGAGCATCTTGAGATAGCAAATTAGGATAAATAATGTTGCAGTCATTGTCAGAAATCGCTGAAACCCAAACTTATCATCTGGGTCAATTAACACCCAGCATCGTGCTTTATGAACCAAGTTTTGAGGGTTGGCTGAGTGCGGTATTTTATGTCTATGCCAATAAACTGCAAAACGATGATTCTCTACAGTTAATCGCTCAAGATTGCTATGTACCTTCATTAATCGCACAAGCAACTAGCGTTACTACTGATGAAGACAATGCCGAACGCGTACTGATAAAGCTGAATAAGCTCTTAGGTCGCTCGGGTATGCGCAATATTCTGTGGGGATTTTTATCCGAAAAAGACAATATCGGTACGACTCTGTTTCAAGTGGTCAAATATGCCATTGACTACCCTAGCCGCCATATTATGGAAGACTTGGGTAATCTCAATGTCTTAGAGCTGGTGCAAACTGTCAAATCGGTCGGTCGTGAGAAACATCGTATGGAAGCCTTTGTACGTTTTGAGCATACCACTGACGATATCTATTTTGCGCGAGTGGAGCCTGATTTTAATGTATTGCCTCTGATTGGCGAGCATTTTCGGCAGCGCTACCAAGACCAACACTGGGCGATTTATGATTTATCCCGTGGCTATGGCATTTATTATGATAAAAGCAAAAGTACGCTTAAACGCCCCGCTGCCCTGCAAGCCATCACTGATTTAGATAATGCCGTGCTGCGCAATCCTGCCAGTATTCATAGCGAGGATGAGCAGCGCTATCAAAAATTTTGGCAAGGTTACTTTACCAACGTCAATATCAAAGAGCGTAAAAACCCACGTTTGCATAAGCAATACTTGCCGCAGCGCTATTGGAAATACTTAAGCGAAAAGCAAGTACTGCCCAATGCCGAGCATTTACAGAAACGTCGCTAGTGACTTTTATCCTTCGATTCAAGCCTTTATGCGTATCTCTCTTAGAAACTCGACCATATAACCTTATCTTTTTATCTTGATGGTTGAGTTTTGGCGGCTTTTAACTGACAATAGCCACTTGTTATTATGAACTGGTCACCAATGCCATTATGAAAGTTATGCGCTTATTGTCGTCTTTAAAGCATGATGAATCCGAGCGCGGTATTTTTCATCTTGGGCGCGCATTGGTCAAAAATGGCCATACCTCCATCATCGTCTCTAGCGCCGATGAAGATAATGATCTGGTCAAACGTCTAAAGCGTGATGGCAATAACTACCATCAGCTACACATGAATAAAAAGTCTTGGCTGTCGTTACTACAAGTCACGGCGCTGCGGCGTTTAATTGAAGAGTACGATCCTGACGTGATCCATGTGCACTCACGCACACCTGCATGGATACTGCATTTGGCATTGCGCCGCGCCCGTGTCAAGCGGATACCAAAGCTAGTGTCAACCATGTATGGTTTTTATCCGATCAATAAATACTCTCAAGCCCTACTTGATGTCGATACCATCATTACCGTCTCCGATAGTGTGACCAATTATCTAAAAAAAGGCCTGCGCCGAGAAGATGCAGACCCTAAAGTCATCAAACGCATCTACCGTGGTATCGATACGCGCCGTTATCCTTATCGTCATAATCCGTCTGTTTATTGGTTGCGGCATACTTTTGCTGAATATCCTGAGCTTGAGCATAAAAAGTGGCTGGTATTTCCAACCATTATTGGCAACGAATATGGTCAGGAATGGCTGATTGATATTTTGGGCAACTTGCAAGAGCAGTTCCCTAACATCCATGTCATTATCATGGATGATGATTATAGAGATGGTGACGTCGCGCATGAAGATTTCCGCCAACGCACTAATACATTAGGGTTGGCTGATCGCATTACTTATGTAGGCAGCAAACGTAATGACATGCGTGAATGGCTCTCAGCCGCCAATATCGTCATGGCGCTTGCGAATGAGCCTGAATCAATCGGCATCAACGCCTTACAAGCGATTCATTTAGGTACACCCGTTATTGGTTGGGATCAGGCCGCATTTAGTGAGATTTTACAACCGCTATATCCTCAAGGGCTGGTCAAAAAATACAATGCCAATGCGCTATGTAAAGCCGTGAGAAATCAATTAGAAAGCATCACACGCCCTGAAATGACCAATAAATTCACCATGCGTGAGATGATTGAAGAAACCCTCGCTGTCTACCAAGGTTTATATGACGACTCACTCGCAGAGGAACAAGCTGCAAGCGATGCCGCTGCTGTCAAAAGAATTAACAAGACGCTAAAAAAATCCTCTAAGCCCACTAGTAAGAAGCCTGAGTCTGCTTATGTCGCGCTTGCACCAGCCGATAAACAAACTAAAGTAAAGCTTGTCAAAGAAAAGCCTAAAGCGATGAGTACCTCAAATTCGCCTACTGACTCAGACACGCTTCAAAATCATAAAGACCTGTAAGCCTATCACTTTGTTACTTAGGCTAATATCTAACAGCTTGCTGGGGCGTGTTTTCACAATGAATTATTTCATACAAAAAAACGCGGCTTCTATTTTTAGAAGCCGCGCGGGAAATCACTATGGTTATTTAAACATCAACTTAAATGGCTATTAAAATGCTCATCTAATAAGTCGTCGGGGTGTGCGCACTAACAATGCGAGTCACGCCATCAGTAGGGTTGATAAAAGTATGCGGGCGAATGGTATCAATCACGTAGCTATCACCTTGGTTTAATAGATACGTCGTCTCATCGATACGGATAAGAATCTTGCCTTCAATAACGGTGCCAATCTCTTCACCTTCGTGGGCGATTTTTTCTTCCGTTGAGCTGTTCGGTTGATACACCTCAATCAAAAAACCCAAATTCTTGGTGGTACTACAGTTATATACCTGTCTTAGCGACACTCTGCTACTCGGTTCACTCAGCTCCAACAAATCCTTTGGCGTTACTACAACTCTCGCCTTTGGTTCCTTCCATTCATCACTAAAAAACGTGGTCAAATCAGAACCCAATACCGCCAAAATTGCCTTTAGCGTATTCACTGCTGGACTGACTTTATTGCGCTCAATGGAGCTGATAGAAGTATTGGTTAATCCTGACAATTTCGCAAGCTTACGTTGCGAGTAGCCTTTTGCGAGACGCAGCTGATTGATCTTTTTACCGATATCCTCTTCTGGCGACTCGTCATTTTCGGCTGATATCGCTGTCTCAGAGTCTGTCAGCTCATCTTCATCATCACCACTGATGTCGTCATCTGTATCGATATCAGCCGCTTTATCACTGGCAACATCAGCGTCAATGCCGTTATTAATATCAATGTCAGTGCTGGCATTGTCTACATTGCCTTCAGTAGTGCTATTCAGTTTGGGGTTTGCTGGCATAGTGAATGAATTCCGTGAATAGAAATTTGGACAAGTCGTCTTGTGCATAATTTAACTCAGGATGCCATTGTACACCAATCATAAATGGATGTTGCAACAAGCTGATGGCTTCGACCAAACCATCAGGCGCTAGAGCCTCAACGAATAAACGCGCGCCTACTTTATGGATTGCTTGTTTATGTAGCGAGTTAACGTGCCATTTTTCACTAAAGGCAGCAAGTCTGCCATTTGCTTGAATAATCACGTCATGAACTGGCTGATACTGCACTTCAAGTGGCTGAGTATTGTCCTCTAAATGTGGCTCATAAAACCCCTCCACTTCCCGCCAATCAGGATGTAGCGTGCCACCAAAATGCACATTCATCTCTTGCAAACCTCGGCAAACCGCTAGTAATGGAATGCCAGTCTTGTCTGCATAATCCAACAGTTTAAAGCTCAGCTCATCACGACCCAAGTCTTGTTTCGCTTCGATATGCGTCGCGCCATAACGCGTTGGTGCCACGTTACTATAACTGCCCGTTAACAAAATCCCATCTGCGATATTCAGTAGCGCCTCAAAGTTTTCGCTATCGGCAGCAGTATTTGGCAGCAGTATGGGATTGCCACCATAAAAATTCACGGCATCGATATATTTTTGATACACCGCTTGTGCTGGCTGCCCATCAACCATCTTATGACAAGAAACAATAGCAATAATAGGTCTAGAATTTTTCATACCGTCTTCCCTAGTTATAACAAATAGACCTCATCGTCTATATTGCTCAATCCTTTATTTAGCTAAAATTTAACACAGCATCTCATAAAATGTAAACTATAAATTTCAATATTGCCGATATTAATAATAAAATTGGAAAAATGCATTAATTTAAGATAATTTTAAATAAAAATTGACAACTATAGTTTTCATACATATATTGGAAGTTATCAGCGAGACACTAGAGCAGAGTGTAATTTTTACAGTTAATCGTAGCGCTCTAAAAAGATATATAGGTAAGTAGTTAATATCATTAATGAAATTAACTTTTTATAATTATTAGATATGCGTCTTTTGATGAATATAGACAACAACTAAGCACCGTATTACCAACTACTGCTCTATCAAGTGTTAGTTATAAATTTCATCACTGGCTCATACACACTCACTATCAACACGTAATAACAGTCGTAACCACAATCCCAGTAATTCTAAACATTCATAGGAAGAATAGACATGACGACAACCAATGGAATGGTCGAATCTGCAAACAACACAGAATACGTTTATGTTGCGGCAGGTGATATTAATGGCTTACTTCGTGGTAAGCGCATCCCTTTCAATCAAATGGAAAAAGCAGAAAATGGTGCGATACGATTGCCTTTATCTATCTTAGGTGTCGATATTTGGGGTGCTGATGTCATCGAGTCTTCTCAATGTAATGGCGATATCGATGCCATTGCCCGTCCTACTGGTCGTGCCGCCTATCCGCTTCTCAATACCAGTGCGCCTTCATCGCTATTGCCCGTTTGGCTTTATACAGAAAACAACGAACCTTATTACGGTGATGCCAGACACGTTTTGGATTACATCAGCAAAAAATTCCAAGCACTTGGTCTAACTCCAGTGATGGCAACGGAGCTGGAATTTTATTTGGTTGACTATACTGAAGGCGAAACCCCAAGACCACCTATCCGTCCCAAAAGCGGTCTAAGACTGAATAAAACCTCAATTCTGAGTATCAATGATCTATTACAATTCGATGAATTTTTAGACGAAGTTTATGCACAGTGCGAAAAGCTCGATATCCCAGTAGATGCCGCTTTGGCGGAGAACGGCTGTGGTCAGTTTGAAATTAATTTATTGCACGTGGACGATCCACTAAAAGCCGCCGACGATGCTATTTTGTTCAAACAGGTCGTCAAAGCCGTCGCTGCTCGCCGTAAACTCACCGCGACATTCATGGCAAAACCTTTTGGTCTACAATCGGGGAATGGTTTTCATGTGCATTGCAGCTTATTAGATAAAGACGGCAATAATGTCTTTGATGATGGGTCAGATGAAGGCTCAGATATCTTGCGCCATGCAGTCGCTGGATTGTTAAAGACCATGTCAGATTGCACGTTGTTATTTGCCCCACATGTGAATTCTTATCGCCGCTTTACACCCGGTACGCTAGCACCAAACAATGTGTCATGGGGTTATGAAAACCGCACGGCGGCAGTACGTATCCCTGGTGGCGATACCAAAGCACGTCGTATCGAGCACCGTGTATCTGGTGCTGATGCCAACCCTTACCTGGTTTGTAGTGCGGTACTGGCAGGCATGTTATATGGCATCGAAAACAAGTTAGATGCACCAGAACCCGTCAATAGCATCACTTATAACGAAGCGGAACTGAAGACCTTACCGTTGGATTGGCTCTCGGCCATCCGTAAATTTGAGAGCAGCGATATCATTGATTCGCTATTCCCAAGCGAGATGATTGAGCTGTTGATTGCCGTCAAAAAGCAAGAAGCCAAACGCTTTGCCCAGCAAGTGACCAACCTTGAATACCTCACCTATTTACAGGATGTGTAATATGTCAAATAGCAACGCGACACCAACGACCAACAAGCCGTCTAATAACACGCGCAATATCCCGCACTATTCAGACAAAGGTCAGTATCCTGACAGCTATTACGCTGCCAGTCGCAACCCTAAGCCAGATAGACCGACGTTAGAAAATGATATCCAAGTAGAAATCTGCGTGGTCGGTGGCGGCTTTAGCGGTTTATCCACTGCCCTACATCTCATTGAAACCGATCATGAAGTCGTGGTACTCGAAGGCGCGCAAATTGGTTGGGGCGCATCAGGTCGTAATGGTGGTCAGATCGTCAACGGTCTAAATGCCAGCCTACAAAAAATCAAAAAGTCTTATGGTCAACAAAACGCAGATTTCGTCGGTCAGCTAGTGACTCGTGGCGGCAAAATTATTCGCCGTTTTGTCAACGACTACGATATCAGCTGTGATCTCAAAGAAAAAAATATCTTTGCGGCGCTAAACAACGGACAGCTGAAAGACTTACAAGAAACGCATGCGCTGTGGGAAAGCCACGGTATGCATGATAGAGAGATGCTGGATAAAAATGGCATTCAAGAACATATAAAATCAGATGCTTATGTAGGCGGCGTCATTGACCATTCAGGCGGACATATTCACCCACTAAATCTTGCATTGGGTGAAGCAGCGGCTATCGAACAAGGTGGCGGTACTATTTATGAAAATACCTTGGTGGTAGATATTGAGTATTCCGACGACTCTATCAAAGTCATCACTGAATTTGGCTCTGTCACTTGTAAACAAGCGATTCTGTGCGGTAATGCTTATCTTAATAAAGTTATTCCTAAGTTGACTGACCGTGTCATGCCTGTATCGACACAAATCATCGCGACCGAGCCGTTAGGTGACTTAGCAGACCAGTTACTGCCAACCGATGTCTGTGTCGAGGATGTCCGCTATATTTTGGATTACTATCGTCTCTCAGCAGACAAACGTATGTTATTTGGAGGCGGTACGGTCTACGGTGGACAAGATCCCGCCGACATCACGGCTAAAATCAGACCCAACATGAATAAGATTTTCCCAGAGCTGCGTGATGTCAAAATCGACTACGCGTGGAGTGGTAATTTTGCCTTGTCTTTTTCTCGTGTACCACAAATGGGCAAGCTGCACGATCGGGTATTTTTCGCTCATGGTTACAGTGGTCATGGCGTGACAGGCTCACATCTGTTCGGACAAATCTTGGCTGATGCCATCAACGGCAAGACCAAAGAGTTTGACGCTTTTGCGCAAATTCCTTGGATTCCGTTCCCAGGTGGTCGAGCACTGCGAGTCCCTTACTCGGTCATGGGCTCATGGTGGTATGCGCTAAAAGATACCACTGGTATGTAAACGCATAAAAGCCTTGAATAATAAACACTGAATGAAGTGCTTTTATTTCAAAAGCTGTCGTTACATTGACCTGTCATAGCAATGGATTGTTGTGATTGGGCTCGATAGAAAGTTAATTCGCTACTGTCTATCGAGCGTCAACCATAGAATAGAGCTTGTTTAAAAAAATAATGATGTTTTACAGGGAGCGTAAATATGAACATGAAGCTCAATGACGCTGTCGAAGGACAGTATCATAATAAGCGAGTATTTCTCACCGTGCTAGGCGCAATCGCTATCTACTTAGCGTTTGCGTGGCTATCTACCAGCCGTGCCCCAGACCAATCTTGGGGCGCCTTATCTTTACTACCAACATTACTAGTATTAGTCACTGCCATTGTCTCTAGGCGACCATTTGAATCCATGATCGCAGGCTGTGTCGCTGGGCTCGTGATGCTCAATCCTTTTGATTTGGTCTCCCCTTTTGCAGACAACATGTCGATGGTGCTGGGGAATGAGACCATTATTTGGATTGTTCTCGTCTGTGGTCTAATGGGCGGTCTCATTCAACTGCTTGAGATCAGTGGGTGTCTAGATGGCTTTAGTGAGTGGCTACAAAAAATCATTAAGTCGCGCCGTCAGTCATTACTGGCCACCTTTGCTTTGGGCGTGGTGGTTTTTATCGATGATTATTTAAACTGTCTAGCCGTATCAACCTCCGTCAAAAAACTCACTGACGTCTATAACGTCTCTCGTGAGAAGCTTGCTTATATCGTCGATTCAACCGCCGCACCGATGTGTATTATCGTGCCTATTTCTACTTGGGCGGTCTATTTTGCCGGTCTTTTAGAAGAAAACGGCGTGGCTGGCGATGGTGAAGGTATTGGGCTTTATATCAGCGCGATTCCTTATATGGCGTATGCTTGGTTTGCACTTTTGATTGTATTCTTAGTCGCGTATGGCATTTTGGGTGACTGGGGACCGATGAAAAAAGCCGAGGCACGCGCCAAAGCGGGTAACCCTGTTCCTGAAGCCTTTGTAGAAGAGCAACTGATCTCAAACGTCCAAGCCAAGCGTAAGCTGTCGTTCAAAGCTAATATCGCAAACTTTGCTTTCCCAATGATTTTGTTAATTGTCTCGACGGTCTACTTCGAAATCGATCTATTACGCGGTGCATTATTGACCTGTTTTGTGACCGTCGTTGTCTATTGGATGCAAGGCATTTTAAGTTTTGAGACGCAAGTTGAAGCCATCTTTAAAGGCTTTAAAGTCATGCTTTATCCGCTCTCAACTGTTATTGGTGGTTTTTTCTTAAAAGCCATTAATGATGAGCTTGGTATGACCTCATATGTGATTGAAGCTATTACGCCTTATATGACGATTATTATTTTCCCTGCCGTAATTTTTGCCGTCATGGCTTTCTTAACTTTTGCCACATCATCAAGCTGGGGGCTGTATGTCCTTGCCATGCCGATTGTCTTTCCAATCTCTATTGCACTAGGCGTTAGCACACCCCTTATGATTGGCGCATTGTTATCAGCATCATCATTTGGTAGCCATGCTTGCTTCTTTAGTGATTCATCGCTACTTGCCGCGCAAGGTGCTGGCTGCTCCCCTATGCAGCATGCCTTTACCCAGTTCCCCTATGCCATGCTCGGCGCGGGTTTATCCGTCGTCACCTTCTTAGGATTGGGTTATATGATGGCTTAAGCCAACCTTAGCGCTATTATTGTAATCATTGACTAACGGGCAATGAAAGATTGTTCGTTAGTCAATAAAAACAGCCCTTTTATATGGTACTCACTAATAAATACGATAAGGATTTGGCTCATGCGAAATGTTACCGTTGCTACGACTCAAATGGTATGTGGTTGGGATATACAACAAAATATTGCCACTGCTACTGAGTTGGTCACCAAAGCCGCCAACGCTGGCGCCAATATCATTTTGCTACAAGAGTTGTTTGAGACGCCTTACTTCTGCCAAGTTCATGACTTTGATTACTTTACCCTTGCGACCACAGTTGCAGATAATGCGGCCATCAATCACTTCAAACAGTTGGCTAAAAAGCTGAAAGTGGTATTACCGATTAGTTTTTATGAAAAGTCAGGCAATACCTTTTTTAATAGCGTGACCGTGATTGATGCCGATGGCGAGATACTTGGCACTTATCGTAAAACGCATATACCAGATGGTATTCCTTATGCCGAAAAATTCTACTTTACCCCTGGCGATACTGGATTCAAAGTTTGGCAAACCAAGTATGCCAAAATCGGTGTCGGTATTTGCTGGGATCAATGGTTCCCTGAGTGTGCTCGTAGCATGGCATTAATGGGTGCAGAAATACTGTTTTATCCGACTGCGATTGGTGATGAGCCAACATTGGACATCGACTCAAAAAGTCATTGGCAACGCTGTATGCAAGGTCATGCTGCCGCTAATCTTATGCCAGTCATAGCATCCAATCGTATTGGCACTGAAACCATTAGCCAAAATGGCAACGACAGCACCATGCAATTCTATGGTAACTCGTTTATCACGGATGGTCGCGGTGAGATCATCCAAGAAGCGTCTAAAGATAAAGAACAGATACTTAGTACGACTTTTGACTTAGATCAACTGGCTATCGAACGTCAGCAATGGGGCGTTTTCCGTGATCGTCGTCCATCGATGTATGGCATGTTGCTGACTCATGGATAAAGTTTGTTAACAAGCAAGCTCACTCGCGCTATCGTCAAATAAGGTGCTCTATATGTCATTATTACCGAACCAATCAATCACTGGCTCAACACCACAACAAGACGGCTTTTACATGCCAGCAGAATTTGAGCCTATACAAAAAATATGGATGGTATGGCCATACCGTGCTGATAACTGGCGACAACAAGCCGCTCCTGCTCAGAGAGCTTATGCTGATGTCGCATTGGCAATCAACAGATTTTGTGAGGTTGGCGTACTGGTCAATCCTGATAATTATCAATCATGCCGCGATAGTCTACCTGCTGACATCGACGTCATATCCATGCCCAGCAACGATGCGTGGGCGCGTGATACTGTGCCGACATTTTTAATCAATGAAGCAGGTGAGCTACGCGCTTGTGATTGGACATTCAATGCATGGGGCGGCGACTATGACGGACTATACTCGCCGTGGGATGACGATGATAAGCTGGCTGAACGCTTATGTGACCATCTAGATATCAAACGCTATCGAACGAATGACTTTGTGATGGAAGGCGGTGCATTTCATGTCGATGGTGAAGGCACGGTTCTGACCACACGTATGTGTTTGCTCAGCCCTGGACGTAACCCGCACCTAACCGAAGCTCAAATTGAAGACAAGTTAAAAGCCTATCTCAATGTGCAAAAAGTACTGTGGATTGATGACGGTATCGATCCTGACGAAACCACTGGTCATATTGATGATATTGCCTGCTTTGCACGCCCTGGTGAAGTGGTTTGTTTATACACTGATGATTCTGAGCATCCGTTTTATAAAGCAACACAAAAAGCCTATGAGCAGCTATCTAATATGACCGATGCCAAAGGTCGCCGCCTAAAAGTCCATAAGCTTTGCTGTACCAAGCAACCTGTTACTTTACCTGAGGACCATGATATTGAGCAGTCTGACGATGCTAAGGCACGTCATACTGGCGATGTTTGTATCGCTTCGTATGCCAATTTTTTAATTTGTAATAATGCTATCATCGTACCGCAATATGATGATGAAAATGATTCATTAGCCATCGAGCAGCTTGAAAAAGTATTTCCTCAGCATCAGGTAGTGGGAGTACGCACAAAGGAGATTGTCTTTGGCGGTGGTAATATTCACTGTATTACTCAGCAGCAGCCAAAATCATCAATTAAAAGCATTAACTAAAATCATCAATTAAAAGCACCCGCATAAAAATATAGACCCAAATGGATTTTGAACCCAATAATATTTTAGAATAAAGGACATAGCTATGAGCGATTATCAAGTTAATAACCCAGCCACTGGCGAAGTAGAAGCCACCTACCCTACGGCAACTGAGCAGGACATCCAAAACGCTATTGCACAAGCCGATACCGCTTATCAAGACTGGCGTCAGGTTTCATTGGATGAGCGCAGTGCCATACTTCATAAAATTGCCGATATCTATCTTGAACGTCAAGACGAGCTGGCTCGCATCGTTGCCAATGAGATGGGCAAGCCCGTTGCACAAGCAAAAGGTGAAATCGGTCTAGTTGCCGATATCTATCGCTATTATGCAGACAACGCTGAGCAGCTACTAGCACCTAGTACCATTGATGTTGACTCAGGGTCAGCTTCGGTAGAGAAACGTCCTGTGGGCGCTCTATTAGGTATCATGCCGTGGAACTACCCGCACTATCAAGTGGCACGTTTTGTCGCGCCAAACTTTATGGCAGGCAATACCGTTATTCTAAAGCATGCGCCGCAATGTCCTAAGACTGCAGAAGCCATCGCTGATATCCTAAAAGATGCTGGCTTACCAGAGGGTGTCTATAACAATGTGTTTGCCACCAATGAGCAAGCGGCAACAATCATCGAAGACAACCGCGTACAAGGCGTTTCGCTAACAGGTTCTGAGCGAGCTGGGCAAGCGGTTGCTAAAATAGCAGGCGGCGCGCTGAAAAAAGTCGTGCTAGAGCTTGGCGGTTCAGACGCCTTTATCGTTGCAGCTGATGCGGATATCGAACAAGCTATAAAAGGGGCTATTTCTGGTCGTTTTGGCAATACAGGACAAGCATGTAATGCTGCCAAACGCCTTATCGTCGTCGAATCTGTTTATAATAAATTCGTTGAAGGGTTTACTAATGCCGTAAGCAATATGACACTTGCTGATCCACTTGATGAAGGTACCTTCATTGGTCCCATGTCTTCAAAGGCAGCCGCAGTTAACTTGCAAGAACAGCTAAACAGTGCCATTCAAGCAGGCGCAACCGTCTTGGTCGAGGGCGGCATGGACAAGGAAAAGCCCGGTGCTTGGTTTAAGCCTGCCGTACTAACAGACGTCGATGAATCTATGGCTGTCTATCGTGAAGAGCTATTTGGTCCTGTGGCAGTCGTTTATAAAGCTTGTGACATCGATCATGCCATCAAGATAGCTAATGATGTGCCTTTCGGACTTGGCGCTTCTATCCAAACGCAAGATGCTGCGCTAGCTGCTGAGATTGCTGACAAATTAGAAGTCGGTATGGTCACTATCAATGCGCCTTCTGGTAGCGAAGCCAATACCCCGTTTGGCGGCGTCAAACGCTCAGGATTTGGTCGCGAGCTTGGCACCCTTGGCATCACTGAGTTTTTAAACTATAAGTTGATTCGTGATAAGTCGTAATCGATAGAGTCATTTTTAGAACAAAAAAAAGCCTAACATGGACTGTTAGGCTTTTTTTGTAGGACAATTTTATTAAAAATAACCCATCGAAAAAACTATTGCTTAGGTGGATTATCTTTTAACCATAATTGATTGACGATTTTTAATTCACGTAGCTCTTCTGCCATAATTGACTCGCTAATACCTGGATACTTCACCCTTGCATAGCCATATAACGCAATGCCTAAGACCGTCCAGCCAAAGAAAATCCACCACTCGATAGGGGTTAGCGCGGATGGCATACCTGGCATATACAGCATGAGTATTCCAAAACTTAGCGCAATTGTGACCATACCAACGAGCTTACCTGCTGGTATTCTAAATGGGCGTACCATATCAGGCTCGCGGTAGCGGAGTACTAAGAATGAGATAGCGACACAGGTATAAGCAATAACGATACCAAAACCACCAGCATCGACAATCCAAACCAGCATTTTACGACCAAACAAGGGTGCTAGTGTCGCCAAACCACCGATCAATAAAATGGCATTCGACGGCGTCTTATACTTTGGATGTAGCTTGCTTAAAAATGCGGGCAACATACGTGCTTTTGACATGGCATAAAGTAGGCGGCTACCACCAATCAAGAAGGCATTCCAACTTGATAAAATACCAAGCACACCGCCAATGACTAATAAAATACCTGCCCACTTGCCATGCCAAGCATTGGTCATCGCATCCGCAGTGGCGAGCGTTGAGTTTTCGGCTTGTAAGAGTGGCAAGGTCGTGCCAACGCTCCAAGCGATACCCACATACCACATTACCGCAACGACAATCGATAAAATCAAAAATTTACCAATATTAGGACGAGTCAGATCAATTTCTTCTGCCGCTTGCGGAATAACGTCAAAGCCGACAAACATAAACGGCACCATGACAATAACGGCCATCATACCGCCAATACCACCGATGAATGCAGGCGCTTGTACTGAGTTTGAGCCTTCAGGATTAAACATGACTGCGCCAATGAACAGCAACGTACCCACAAATAAGATGCCCAATACGGCCGTCTTTTGGAACCAGGCACTGACTTCCATACCGCGGATATTTAGCCAAGTGACGATGACTGATCCTAGCATCCCAACGCCCACCCAAGTGGCATAAACATCCCAACCAGCGATGGTCCAGAGATATCCTTGATTGTAATTGGGGATAAAATACTCTACGACTGTCGGCAAGGCAACCGCCTCAAACGCGACCACCGAAAAATACCCAAATAGAATACTCCATGAGCAGATAAAGGAGACATTTACCCCCAGTGCTCTATGCGTATAGGTATGCTCACCGCCCGTAATTGGCATCGATGCGGCAAGCTCGGCATAAGTCACACCAATCAGTATCACTGCCAAACCGCCTATCAAGAACGCCAGCATTGCGCCCCACGTCCCCGCAGATAAAATCCAACCACCAGCCAAGACTACCCAGCCCCAACCAACCATAGCACCGAATGCTAAGGCGATAATATCTAGCGTCCCTAACGATTTTTTTAATTCAGACATAACCTGCTCCTTGTCTGTGTGTCATCCGTGTTAACCCTTGACGGTCACACTATCTTTTGTTTAGTGGGATAGTACCCATCATAATTATCATATATACCTTTTGATCCAAGCTGTTAGGCACTACCTGTTTCATATTCAAATAGTACAAACAGCAACGGCGTCTTGACTTGCAAGGCGCCGTTGTAAAAAATGTACTCAAAGCGAGTGCCATATGGGCAATCTTGCTGTGCTATTAGAGATAGCCTTTTAACCAAGATCGAGGCTTGATTAAAAGTGATGTATTTCACTATAAATAAATACTGAATACTTATTAAGCGGTTAGGATACCTTTGATAATATCTAGACCTTCTTGGAGCACTTCATCTTCAACCGTCAATGGCACCATCACGCGAATGGCATTGCCATACATACCGCAAGACGCTAATAGTAAACCTTGCTCAAATGCTTTCGCTTTCAAATTAGTAGTCGCTTCCACATCAGGCTTGCCATCACTATCGATTAACTCAAACGCTAGCATCGCGCCTTTATGGCGAATATGACCGATACTGCTTAAGTTCAAGTCCTTTAAGAAAGCTTCGATTTTGTCGCCAATCTCAATACTGCGCTCAAGTAGGTTTTCTTCTTCGATAACTTCCATGACAGCGAGTGCAGCCACACAAGCCAGTGGATTACCAGAGTATGTACCGCCCAAACCGCCTACCTGCGGCGCATCCATGATATCGGCGCGACCGATAACCGCGGAGATAGGATAACCACCCGCCAAGCTCTTGGCACTGGTCATTAGATCCGGCTCAACGCCCAACTGCTCGGTGGCAAACAACGTACCCGTACGGGCAAAACCACACTGCACTTCATCAAAAATCAAGACAATGCCATGCTCGTCGCAGATATCGCGTAGAGATTTGGCAAATGATGGGGTGACTTGATGGAAACCGCCCTCGCCTTGTACTGGCTCGATAATCATCGCTGCCACTTCGCTAGGATCGATATCCGCTTGAAAAATCATCTCAAGGCTATGCAGCGCTTGTGCTTCTGTGACATTCAACTCTTCAGCTGGGAATAGCGCATGGAATACAGGGCCTGGCATTGGACCAAAGTTCTTTTTGTACGGCAGCACTTTACCTGTCAAACTCATGCACATTAAAGTACGACCATGCCAACCACCAACGAAAGAGATGATACCTGGACGACCAGTTTTCGCACGAGCAATCTTGATACAGTTTTCGACGGCTTCTGCACCAGTGGTTAAAAAGAAGGCTTTTTTCTCACCGCTGATAGGGGCTTTTTCGCAAAGTTTTTCGGCAAGATCGACATAGCATTCATAGTTGATCATTTGCGCCGCAGTATGGGTAAACTTTTCGAGTTGCTCATGCACGCGCTGGGTAATTTTTGGATGGCTGTGACCAGTATTCAGTACTGAGATACCACCAACGAAGTCAATATAACGATTGCCTTCAACGTCCCAAACTTCTGAGTTCTTGGCTTTTTCTGCAAAGATGGGATAGGCAACGCCAAGTCCTGTTGGTAACACAGCTTTACGGCGCTCAAGTAGTGATTTATTGGTAGTCATCATGAGAATGTCCTTTTCTTTATTTTTAACATAAGTGCCAATGATTGAATGGCGGTTTTGAGGAATGGTTTATCTAATAGTTAACAATTATTAATTGCTAGTTGCTAGCTATAGAGGGGATTCATGGTGCTGAATCCCGTTCGATACGGTGTGACAATTAAAACCTTAAAAGAGAGCGTATGTCGCTAAACGGTTAGCTGACGTCAGAGCACCAGTATTTGGTCACGACATATTCTTCGATGCCGTATTTTGAGCCTTCGCGGCCAAAGCCAGACTGCTTGACACCGCCAAATGGGGCGACTTCGGTAGAAATCAGACCCGTATTATGACCAATAATGCCGTATTCAAGACCTTCAGTGACACGCCATG
The DNA here is from genome assembly GCF_022129285.1 of Psychrobacter sp. Ps4. Classification (NCBI taxonomy): domain Bacteria; kingdom Pseudomonadati; phylum Pseudomonadota; class Gammaproteobacteria; order Moraxellales; family Moraxellaceae; genus Psychrobacter; species Psychrobacter sp. Ps4. The sequence goes on along the minus strand of NZ_JADQAK010000010.1, from coordinate 11,503 downwards.
AACGTGCATAATTGCCACTGTAGAAATAGGCAGCCAAGCCGTAGATAGTATCGTTGGCCTGACGAATAACGTCTGCTTCATCTTTAAAGGTAAAGATAGTGGCAATAGGGCCAAAGATTTCTTCGTGCGCGATATCCATCTCAGCACTGATATCGGTAATGACCGTTGGATTGTAAGTAAGCTCTGAGGCGTCATTGGTGCTACCGCCAGCGATAAGCGTCGCGCCTTTATCTAAAGCATCTTTAAGTAGCGCTTGCACTTTTTCTAGCGCCTTTTGATTAATCAAAGGACCAATATCTACGCCTTCATCCATACCGTTACCGACATTTAGCTCAGCGACTTTTTTCACAAACACATCTAAGAATTCATCTTTAATGCTGTCTTGCACATAGACACGGTTGGCACAAACACAAGTTTGACCAGCGTTACGATATTTAGAGGCGATTAAGCCTTCAGCTGCTTTTTCCAGATCAGCGTCATCAAAGACGATAAATGGCGCATTACCGCCCAGCTCTAATGACAGTTTTTTGATGGTTGTCGCACATTGAGCCATCAAGGTACGACCGACTTCGGTAGAGCCTGTGAATGAAAGCTTATGAATGCGTACATCGCCCGTTAGGATATCGCCGATGGTTGATGATTTGCCCGTCACTACTTGGATAACGCCTGCGGGAATACCTGCTTGTTCAGCCAAGGCAGCCAGTGCTAATGCAGAAAATGGCGTTTCAGTCGCAGGTTTGATAATCATCGTACAGCCTGCTGCCAATGCTGGCGCGGCTTTACGAGTAATCATTGCCGCTGGAAAGTTCCAAGGCGTGATCGCCGCGCAAACGCCAACGGGCTGCTTTAGGACGACATGGCGCAGTTGTGACTGATTGGCAGGGATAACATCGCCATAAACACGCTTGCCTTCTTCGGCAAACCAGCGGATAAAGCTATTGGCATAGCCCACTTCACCGCGCGACTCGTTTAGAGGTTTGCCTTGCTCAGCGGTCATAATGATAGCCAAGTCTTCTTTATTGGCATCGATGAGGTCTGCCCACTTTTGTAGTAGCTCAGCACGCTCTTTCGGGGTTTTGGCTGCCCAAAGGATTTGGGCTTCATGAGAAGCAGCAACCGCGTCGTTCACATCGTCGGTCGTTAGGCTTGGTACCGTACCGATAATATCGCCGTTGAAAGGATTGCTCACATCAATAGTCGAGTCATCACTAGCGGCATGCCAGCCATCTTTGATGAAACACTGCTGTTTAAGTAGATCTGTGTTCGATAGCTGTAGCGTAGACTGTAACAGTTGTGACATTGTGACGCTCCTTGTCAATTGAGGTTTGCAAATAGGATTTGCAGATTTATAGCGATAAGTGAATGACAATAAATAGAAGGTTATGATTTAAATAATTATTGATAACTTGTTAAGTGTTCAATATACTGAACATCTATTCTATATATGAGACATCATTATAAGAATGATAGCCAGCCATTTGCAACCCCTATTCTCATTTTAATGATGATTTATCGCGTTATTTTTATATTTTCCCAATTTTACTGACTTTTATAGGTTCCTTATGAGCTCAACTGCCGTTCCTGCCTTGGACAAAACCTTTCAGATTTTAGATTTAATTACTGATAGCTCACAGCCTTTAACGGCAGCTCATATTGCTAAAGAGCTCAATCTACCACGTAGCTCGACCCACAATATTTTGCAAAGTCTTTTGACCAAGCATGTCATCTATAAAGACAGCGATAGCCGCTTTCATTTAGGCTCTTATTTGATGTATTGGGCGGGTAAGTATGAGCAGCAGCAAGGCGTCATCCAGTTATTTAAAGACCTCATTGTCCAGTATCCGATTCTTCTTCAACATACAGTTACTTTATCTAAGCTTGATTTAGGTGAAGTGGTATTTTTAGCCTGTCATGAAGCGCCTGCCCCGCTTGGCTTTACCTTTCGCGCTGGTGTTCGCGTACCAGCAGTATTCTCTGCCACGGGCAAAGCCATGCTCTCAACCTTTTCTATGGACAGTATAAAATCTATCTATGCCAGCGGGTTCCCTACGCCTATTACCCAACACGGTGTCGATAACTTTACCGATTTATCCACTGAGCTGGCGGCTATTCAAGACAGTCGTATCTCCCTCGACGATGGGCAACTGCGCGAGGGTATGTATTGCTTAGGCACTTATATTCGCAATGCATCCGGCAATGCCGTTGCCGGTATGGCGGTTAGCTTTTTACAAGGTGAGTATGAATCCAAGCGTGCTGAGGTCAGTGCTGTTCTGATTGAATTGGCCGAGCAAATTGAGCAGCGTTTGGGTTTTATCGATAATAAATCAAGTTAAAACGCTGCTAGTTTCTTGTTTACTTCAAACTCTTTCAGTTATTTTGATGATAACTGTTAATCTTCTGAAATAAGCCCTGATAAAAATGCTTGCAAATTGTCATTGAGCTTTTGCAAGTAATAACCGCCCTCGACTAAAACAATCAGTGGTTTGTTTAGCGCTTTCATCTTTTGTGCCAATATTTTAAATCCTTTCGTACTCACCGCACATCTCGCTTCTGGGTCGTTCTCATAAACATCAAAACCTAAGACATGCACAATGACATCAGGGTCAAATAGCGTCATCGCTTCGATAGATTTATCAACATATTCGAAAAACCCAGCTTCATCGGTGCCGTGCGGCATCGGGAAGTTAATGTTATAGCCTTCACCTTCACCTACACCTTTCTCAAACGCATGACCAGTGACGGCGGGATAGAAGTTAACCGGATCACCATGAACCGAGGTATAGAGCACATCGCTGCGATCATAAAATATCTCTTGAATACCTTGTCCGTGGTGCATGTCGGTGTCTATAATGGCGATTTTTTCATATTTTTGCCACAGATGTTCAGCGATGATGGCGGCGTTATTTAGATAGCAAAATCCGCCAGCGGCGCTTTTGCGAGCATGATGACCAGGCGGTCGTGAAAAGCAAAGCTGTATATGACTTTCGGCACGCTCTGTCTCTGACTTCTCATCATTTAATAGTGCTTCAGCTGCATTGAGCGCAGTCTGCGCTGACCAGTAGATAGATGTCCAAGAATGCTCGCTGATAGGTGCACTGTCATCTGCTTGATACTTCGCCGCTTTTGCCATGATGCCAATACCGGGATTGTCATAAGGCACAAAAATTCCTGTCTGCACCTGCGCGCCTAGATCTTCTTCAACTGCCATCCAGTCATCATAGCCATGCTTAAGAAACTCAACATAACCAAAATCATGAACCGCTAATATTGGCCCGATGCCAACATCAGTGGCAGTGATTACTTCTAAGCCCAATGTAGCTGGCGCTTTTAAGAATTCGACCATACGCTCTGGCACTTCTAACGGCTCATGTATCTTTCCATAAGAAAAATAAGGGAGTGGTCTATGCAGGCTTAGGTTTTCATGGCTATAGATTTTCATGCTCAACATTCCTTGTTTGACATTTTTTCCAATGGCGCTTTTCTTGATGCCTAACTAAACAATCCCATCGGCTTTAAGCTTGGCTATAATGTCGCTATCATAGCCCAAATCAGCAAGCGTACTATCGGTATGCTCGCTCAATTGTGGTGGCGGTGTCCGATAAGTGACGGGTGATGCGGATAACTTGATAGGATTCCCAAGTGCTCGAACAGGGCTGCCTTGTTTGGCAAAATCAATTACCATCTCACGTGCCAGCGCTTGCGGCATTGCCAAGGCTTCAGCGACATTATGAATCGCTCCGCATGGGATACCTGCTTGATCTAAAACTTCTAACCAATAAGTACGAGGTTGCTGGGCAAATTTATTACTCAGCTCATCACACAGCAGCTCGCGGTTAGCAACGCGTTGTGGATTGGTCCTAAAGTGCTCATCCATATGCCAATCGACCGCGAGCACATCGCAAAGTTTGGCAAACTGACTGTCATTACCACAGGCTAAGATAAAGTGCTGCTCGCCCTGACCTGCGAATACTTGATAAGGAACGATATTGGGATGCTGATTGCCCAGTCTGGGCGGCACTTTGCCTGATGCCAAATGGTTCATACCCACATTGGCCAGCATCGCAAGCGCACTATCTAAAAGCGCAACGTCTACCTGTTGACCTAACTCCGTAGTCTCACGAGCAATCAAGGCCGCTTGAATGCCAATCGTCAGCTGCAAGCCTGCAAACAAATCGACCACTGCCACGCCGACTTTATGCGGTTCGCCATCACTAGGACCTGTGATACTCATCAGCCCTGACAACCCTTGGATAATATAATCATAACCAGGGCGCGCGGCATCTGGCCCTGTCTGACCAAACCCTGTCAATGAAGCATAAATCAGGCGCGGATTGTGTTGTTTTAGACTGTCATAATCCAAGCCGTATTTTTTTAGACCGCCCACTTTGAAGTTCTCTACCAAGATATCACTATCAGCGGCCAGTTTCTTAATGATGGCCTGCCCTGCATCAGTAGTGATATCGACCGTGAGTGACTTTTTATTACGGTTAATCGTCGCATAATAAGCAGACGTATCATCGCTAAATGTTGGCGGTGCCCAGTGGCGAGTTTCATCGCCAATATGTGGACGCTCAATCTTGATAACTTCGGCACCAAGATCAGCAAGCACTTGTGTACAAGAAGGCCCTGCCAGCACTCTCGATAAATCGAGCACCTTGATGCCGTGCAATGCGCCTTTTGCCAATTCATTGCTGTTATCGCTATTGCTATCGACAGTCATAATAATCCCTTATTGTGTGGCGTATTTTTGATAATAAAATTGTTATTCATGATGTAATTTTTCAGTAGTTAAATCATGAAGAACAACTGAAGAACGTACGCTATTGCTAATGCTCTTTTAACAAGAAGCCAAGCAGCAACGTACGTCGTAGAATACAATTGTATGAGCTAAAAGTACTTAAAAGAACGCTTGAATACCAGTCTGCGCACGACCTAAGATGAGCGCATGAATATCGTGCGTACCTTCATAGGTATTAACCGCTTCTAGGTTCATCACATGACGGATAATGTGGAACTCATCAGAGATACCGTTACCGCCATGCATATCACGAGCAATACGCGCGATATCGAGCGCCTTACCGCAGTTATTACGCTTAATCAGTGAAATCATCTCAGGTGCCGCATTGTCTTCATCCATCAGACGACCGACACGTAGCGCCGCTTGTAAACCCAAGGTAATTTCTGTCTGCATATTGGCAAGTTTCAACTGTACAAGCTGCGTTGCGGCGAGCGGACGACCAAATTGCTTACGGTCTAGCGTGTACTGGCGTGCTGCTTTCCAGCAGAATTCAGCTGCGCCCATCGCACCCCATGCGATACCATAACGGGCTTTATTTAAACAGCCAAACGGTCCTTTTAGACCACGGATGTCTGGGAAAGCATTGGCCTCAGGGACAAATACCTTGTCCATAACGATTTCACCCGTGACTGAAGCACGTAATGAAAATTTACCTTCAATTTTCGGCGCTGATAAACCCTTCATACCTTTATCTAAGATAAAACCACGAATTTCACCAGCATCATCTTTTGCCCAAACCACAAATACATCAGCGATAGGACTGTTGGTAATCCACATCTTATTACCCGTCAGCTCATAACCGCCATCAACCGCTCGTGCACGAGTCGACATTGAGGCTGGATCTGACCCTGAATCTGGCTCAGTCAGACCGAAGCAGCCGATATACTCGCCAGTAGCAAGCTTAGGCAGATATCTCTCTCTTTGCTCTTCGGTACCGTACGCCCAAATAGGATGCATAACCAAACTTGACTGCACACTCATCGCTGAACGATAACCCGAGTCAACTGCTTCCACTTCCTTGGCAATCAGACCGTAAGCAACACTAGATAAACCGGCACAGCCATAACCTTCAATCGTGACACCAAGCAGACCCATTTCACCCATTTGACGCATGATATTACGGTCAAAATTCTCGTTACGATTGGCTTCAACAATGCCAGGCATCAGCTCGTTTTGAAAAAACTGGCGGGCGCTGTCCGTGACCATGCGCTCTTCATCAGTCAACTGGTCGCGTAATAAAAACGGATCTTCCCAATCGAAACTTGGACGCGTAGATGTTGCCATGTGGATCTCCTTGATGTCAGTCTTCCTGACCGACGATTAGTAATTAATGAATAAATTAGCTTAATAGTTTATTGACTTACCAATTCCGCTATGCGAAACTTAGTTTCATAATTTAAAACCATTTAAGCAAAGTTTTACCGCGCTGTAAACCTTTATCAAAAAAAATGAGCATAAAATGACAAAAAATATATCAGCAGCTTTACCATTACTGACTCGAATGAATAGCATCCTTGAGCAGAGTAAAGAAGATAATGACAGACAATTCGTGACTGCATTGGGGCGTGGACTGTCTTTACTCACAGCATTTGAAAATGATGAGCGGCTCACCCATCAGCAATTGTGTCAGATGACCGATCTGCCAAAGGCAACTATTACTCGCCTTATCCATACCTTGATGACACTTGGATTTTTACGTGTAACTGAGCACGGACAGTATCAACTAGGCAGTAGTGCTGTACGTCTAAGTGCTACCGCATGGAGTCGCCACGATATGGTCGCAGCGGCTGAGCCATTACTGCGGCAGTTCGCTAGTGAGAATGAAGTATCAGTGAATTTAGCAACCGAAGTCGAAGGAGAAATGCGCTATCACGCTTGTTGTCGTAGCCCTGCTCGCCTATCGGTAAATTTACAAGTCGGCTCAGCTGTGCCCGTGGCTCGCACTGCTATTGGACGCGCTTTTTATGCGGCTAGCTCGCCAGCGAGACAGGCTGTCATCATGAGTAATCTACAAGAACAGTTATCTACCGAGGATTATAACCATGCACAAACTGCCCTAGCCAGCGCTGCAGCGCACTATGCAGAGCATGGCTATACGATATCAGATGGTGAGTTTTCTACTGATATATTGGCAGTAGCGGTTGGGGTCTTTGATGTTGCGACTGGACAATACGCCTATTCGCTCAATGCCAGTGTGCCAAGTGCCAACTGGGAATCAGAAGAATATGCAGCGATGATTGTGCCAAAATTGCAGGCGTTGGCGGAGCGGATTGGTAGTGGTGTTTAAAAGAGAACAAATGATAAATCTATAGTACAAGCATCATGGCTTAGTTGATGGGTTTTGTCTTATGAAAAATGCTTTATTTTAACTCATCAAACCGCAGCCCAAATTTCAGCAGATACTTACGCAATCTGTCGCTATCGTTCGGGCTTTTTAGCTTATCGCGTGAGTTGGCATACAGATAGCGCCCAGCCGCCGCTTGGTTTTTATGACGTATACACACCTCAATCACATACGCCAGTTGCACCGCATCAAACGGATCAATAGTTGTCAGAATCTCTTCATCGAGATATTTTCTTAAAATATTATGGCTACCCTGCTCGATGGTTTCACTATCTAGAGTAGTATCGGGGCTATTTTTAGTCCTGCCATTACCGCCATTTAAGCTATTAGAGCCGTTTGAACTGTCAGGCAATTCCCAAAGATGCGTTAAGCGTTCAATCTCCGCTTGCACATCATCATTGCGAATCACTTTACTCTCAGCAAGTGTAGTCAAACGAATCATGCTGGCAGTCAAATCACGAAAGTTCCCCTGCCATGTTGCATCCGCACTCATCGCAAAAGATTCATACAGCTGCCTTGCTTCTGGGGTAAATCGATAGTGCTGCTGCTGCTCGCTACCCAAGCGCGCTAGCTCGTAATCGATATTGGCAGGTAAATCTTCCAACCTGTCTTTGAGTGATGGCAAAAAGAACGTCCATGTATTGAGACGCGCAAACAAATCCGCCCGAAACTCGCCATTAGCAACTGCTTGTCGCAAGTCTTTATTGGTACCTGCCATCAGCTGAAACGACACGCTAATCGGCTTATCACTACCGAGCGGATAAAAGCGCTGCTCCTCAAGTGCGGTCAATAGCATCGCTTGCTCATCAAGCCCTAATTCGCCAATCTCATCTAAGAATAACAATCCACCATCAGCTGATTTTAGCAGTCCTTCGCGATTGCTCGCAGCGCCTGTAAACGCGCCTTTGACATGACCGAATAACACACTCATGGCAGTGTCACCACGCAGCGTGGCGCAGTTGACCTCGACGAATTGTTCAAGCGTGTTTTTGCCTTGCGTGCTGCTAACTTTGGCTTTTTTAAGCGCGTAAATTTGGCCTGCCAGTTGCGACTTGCCCGCCCCTGTTGCGCCCATCAGTAGTATGGGTGCGGTTGATCGCGTGGCGACCTTTTCGATATCGGAGATGAGCTTTTGATAAGCGGCGTTTTGGGTGACTAGATTGGCTTGCAAGGTTTGCCAAAGTTGTTGTTTTTCTGCCTCAAAACGTTCACGCAAGCCATCATAGCGTGAGACATCCAAATCAATCACTTGATAGCGCCCTTGCGGATCGGCTTGGTCAGGTCTTGGGCAAGGAGAGGTCTGAATCAAATCAGCAGGTATAAAGCCTGCTTCTACCAATAAAAACCAGCAAATCTGCGCCACGTGCGTACCTGTGGTGAGATGTAGCAAGTAATCGGTATTGTCCTGAAAATCAAATCCTGCGGCAAAGTCATACAGCTCAGCATAAACGTCGGCAAAATCCCACGGACTAATCAATGCCACATGATGACCAATAACGGTAGTGTTCGGACTGACTTGTGCCACGTCATCGACAATGATTTTAAACAGGCGCTTATCGCGCTTGCTATATAAAATATGCAGCTCATCGACCAGTAACTCATCATGCAGACCCAAACTGACGGTTGGTCGCCAACGTTGCCAACGCTTATCATTAAAACCATTGTCTAAGGTAGTGCCGAGGAAGCCGATGACGGCTGTTTTATTCATCATTTTCTTCATTAATTTCACGTCTAATCGACATTATTTCCAGCAAAAATCTTTGACCTTCAGGCGTTACTTCCCAATAATTGGTAGAACCTACACCAGTAAAGTCAACGTAATCCAAAGTTAGAAATTGAATTTTTATTTTTTCAAAATCCGTAAATTCTATTTGCGAAGAGCTGAACTCCTCGTATTTTTTCGAAGCGACATAATTACTTAAAACATCAAAAATTACATTTTCTCTTTCTCTTTTAAGAATTCTTGGACCAATGCATTTAATTAAGTCATTCCAAGTTACCTTTTGCTTCCAAGACTTAAGTTTTTCTTGCCCACCTTCTACAACCCTACATTTCACTAGTATTGGAACCTCATCATCACCTTGAGCCAAATCTAATTTTTTAGATTTTTTGGACTGTAACTCTTTAACTGTTCTATTTAGTTTACTATTTTCTTGTCTAAGATCATTCAACTGTTTTAATAGTTCAGTATTGTCCGTTGCTTCATTTCCTCTTACCCAACCAACGGCTGGATAAGTTTTAATCGTTTTGGGCAAACTAAGCGCAACTAGACCTGGCAACTCTCTTGCGTCACTCCAAAACTTTACCAAACGCCCTGTTGTCACTTTATTCCTAAATTTTTCTAATTTATCTTGAGCTTCAGGATTCATCTCTACCTTCTCAACCGATAGCTTTTCAGGACTACCATGGACTAACGCTATGACCTTTACTCCTTGACTGATAGCATAGTCGTATTCCATTTCCGTATAGCTAAAGCCTTGATCAGATATACTTCCATATCGACCCCCTATGATAAGTAGGTAGTAGTCACTGTCATCAATAACTTTCTTTATGAATTCAAACTGTTCTTCATCTAGAGCAGGGAATAGCTCCATCCCAGCGGGTATACAGTCCATTTCCATAAGCGTTTGAATGACGTTGCTTCGCTCATCTTTCAAATCTGCAAATGTAGAACTCACAAATACTTGGTATCTTTTGTCCATATCTACCTACCTCTCCTAAAATATACTTATATATATATAAATAGAATTTTTTCTATTATTAATAAATTTCTTAGATTATAGCTTATACTTTAAGAAATGTTTTTAATTTATTTAATATAATAATATCAGTTACTTATGATTAAATACTGCATATTATAAAAACTTGGCACACCCTTAGCATTATATAAAGTAAGAATCATCTTTCATAATTAATAAACTTTGCAACGCTAAGGAAAACGCCATGCAACCAACTACTCATAACATCATTCAAGACGGTGGAACGCCAATTAGACTTTGGACCAAGGGCGTGCCCGTTGACCCAAAAGCACACGACCAATTGATCAAAGCATCAAAAATGCCATTTGTATATAAATGGCTTGCGGTGATGCCTGATGTGCATGTCGGTATTGGCGCGACTATCGGTACGGTACTACCAACCAAAGAAGCGATTATTCCGGCTGCCGTTGGCGTCGATATCGGGTGCGGAATGATGGCCGTACAAACCACGCTAACCGCGAACGACTTGCCAGACAGTTTGCTTGGTCTGCGTACCGAACTGGAAAAAGCCATTCCACATGGTCGTAGTAAAACGCGTGGTCGCGGGTCACGCCGCGATGTCGGCGCATGGGCAAACCCTGATGATACCGTAATGAACGGTTGGGGAACGCTGGTTGATGACTTTAACTATATAACCCAAAAGCACCCTCGCCTAAAAAATACCAATAACCTTAATCATTTGGGTACGTTGGGTACGGGTAACCATTTCGTCGAGGTGTGCCTTGATGAGACTAACCAAGTTTGGATCATGCTGCACTCAGGCTCACGCGGTGTAGGTAACGCCATTGGTCGCTATTTTATTGAGCTGGCACGTGAGGACATGCGCAAGTGGTTTATCAACTTGCCTGATAAAGATTTGGCCTACTTTGCCGAGGGTACAGAGCATTTCGATGATTATTGGTTTGCCGTTGGTTGGGCGCAGCGTTTTGCCTTTAAAAACCGCGAAATCATGATGGAAAAAGCGATTAAAGCCCTACGCCAAATCATACCCAAGCCGTTTGATGCAGCCGTAAAAGCAGTAAACTGTCATCATAACTATGTAGAAAAGGAGCAACATTATGGCGAAGAAGTGTTTGTGACCCGCAAAGGCGCTGTCCGTGCTCGCGTTGGTGAATACGGCATCATTCCGGGGTCAATGGGTGCCAAGTCATTCATCGTGCGCGGTAAAGGAAACGAAGAATCGTTTTGCTCTTGCTCGCATGGTGCAGGTCGTATCATGTCACGTACCGAAGCCAAAAAGGTATTTACGGTCGCCGATCAAATTGCGCAGACTGCGGGCGTAGAATGCCGAAAGGATGCGGATGTGATTGATGAGATTCCAGCGGCTTATAAAAATATTGATGACGTGATGCAAGCGCAAAGCGACTTGGTAGAAGTGGTACATACACTGCGTCAGGTGGTTTGTGTTAAAGGGTGAGAAGCGTTAGGGAAAGGTCTCGTAAACATTTTTAGCTTCGCAAGAATCAAGATATGCTTTAATGAGCTACCAATAATTAAAAATTATAATGAGAGGCGCAACTAGTCAGTTATTAGAAGTTACCATCTAACTATAGTCAGTTCAAAATAAAATTGTTATGTTTAGGACAAACATCATAAAACAAT